>ONTX01000515.1 GCA_900320825.1 uncultured Lachnospiraceae bacterium
GACTCTATCGGCTGCTCCTTTTTCAAGTTTGATATACATTCGGACGTTTCCGACTGGAGGAATAAATCCTTTTATCAACTCGAACTCTTTCCCTTTCCCTTCAGCGACAAGTGCATCATAATAGGGACGAGGGTTCATCGTTCTAAATTGACCAGACTTATCAGATTCTTCTGGGAATAGACGCTCCATCATATCAGGCAGTGTATCCTTTTCGATAATGATACTCTCCCCGTCTGTCTTCTTAATCTCAACAATAAGCTTCTTTTCATAGATGGCGGCAAAGAAGCTCCTTAGAACTTCCTGCTGAATCTCATCTATCGCTTTTTCAATTCTAGCAGGGTCAAATCCCATTATGTAAAAATCAGTTCCGGGCTCTTCTCTGCGGAATCTTTTCGGTATGTTTTCCAGTACCGAAACCGGCCCAGCCCCTTCCTGATCATCGTAATACCCTACGGATGTTTTCTTTTCGCCTTTGTAGGTGTGTGTGCATAAGGTTGCTTTTCCCTCGAAATAACACCTATTATCTTCGGTCATAGTGGAGACCAAAACCGTATTAATAGGAGAAAGTTGAAAATAAGCAGCCTTGCCAAACCCATGGGTTCCACCATGCGTTCCTACACCTTTATAACTAACCTTTGACGCGCGTACAAATGCGAAGAAAGCAGAATTATTATCATCACTTTTAAACGACATTCCCTTAGTATTATAATCAGATACTTTCAGGAAAGGAATTTCCGCATAGATTGAGTTCAGATAATCATACTTTGCTTTATACGCATTAACAATCTTTGGATACTTTTTCCAGTACTCCACACATCCAAGAAAATGATTCTTGAGATCGAAGAATTGGGGGAACAGATTGGAGTTAATACTTCCAAAAGAGTAAACCACCCTAACAGGATTCCAGTTATCCTGATGTGCGTCAAGAGAATTCTGAATAGACTCTCTAACAAGGGCCGCATTAGGGACTTTCTTGAAATTCTGTCCTAAGGCATCTCCATGTCCCTCTTCTTCCCCGGATTCTTTATCGAAGCTCCATTTGAGCAGTTTTTCCGCGCCACTCATAACAGTCAAAATTTAAAACCGTGTTTATCTGAACGATTCAGTTCAGCAGTATACGCAAGTTTAATCTCGCGAAGCTTTTTTGATATTTCTCCGAACATGTGCTCAACATCTTTACTATCATACTCATAGTTATTTCTGTTGGCACAGTTTCCCAGAAGAGTTAGCGTGTCCAAAATACGTTGAACACGATTGGAAGCGACTTTCTCAAAGCGCTCTCTTTTGACCGATTTGCTCATATAAATACACTTTTGTCCCTTGCCTGCAAATATATATGAAATATTCAAATATCCAAAATATTTTCGCAAAGATTTACTATATTTTCGAAATATATGAGCAAAATAAAACAAAAATGCAGCACAAATAAGTGCTGCAGAATGATTTATTGACAAGAGTACTAACCTACAATCTGCTGTACATACTCATGGTTAAACCAATAGCAGTATTTTTTTGCCGAACCGCCGTTCGGATTTGCAGTCACATCGGCGGCATTCTTTCCTTTTGGACGAACGTGGAACTTCTTGTGCTCGCCCTCATGCCAGAAATAGTCCGGAGATATATGATTCTCCTTAACAGCCTTCTTTATGCTTTCCCAATATGGAATCGCGTCTAAAAGGTCTTTATGAGGCATTGTCCAAAATAATGCTTTTTCTAGCCGATAATCCCAAATACCGTTTTTATCAACACTTTCGCGGAATACAACAAACAAAAACCTCTGAGTAAAAATATCATAGAGCCGAGATTCAAAAAAGCTGTCTTCCTTAAGGATATCAAAATAATTGATGTTCTCAAAAGACATAGCCTCCTTCGGCCTACCACTCGCTTTGAGACGAATTGTTTTGATAACAATACCTGACTTCAAAAACTCCTCAGATTTCGTTACATCTTTACCAAGAGTCTCCCCTTCCGTCAGAATCTCATTCGCAATTAAGAAGTATTTACTCTTAGCTGTCGTTTTCGGAACATGAAGGGTTTTAACTAACTGGCTATAGGACATCCCATAAAAAGGCTCGAAGCGATCAAGGAGGATGCTCTCAAACGATTTATCTTTTAGCTCTGCTTCGTTAATAAGCTGAGGGCCTTATCCTTGGACAATAGCCGATGTATTAAATGTTCCTTGTCCGCCGGTTTTTTCTGCGAAC
>ONTX01000514.1 GCA_900320825.1 uncultured Lachnospiraceae bacterium
TACGTTCTCGATCCATTGGTACAATGGAGGATGGATGACTGAAGAAATGAAGAAAACTAATGAAAATGTTATGAAAGAATACGAAGACGTTTATCAACGGGCGTTGAGACACGGGTAAGACACAGGGAAGGTTCTTTTATCTTGTTGGAGATGCAGGTGTGATCCCACAGTTTGTAAAACCCGGGGTGTTATGGTATGTTTAGTATAAAAAATCTATCATTTTAGTTGACTTTATCACCAGAAATAAGAATTCATAAATCATGACGCAGGAGAACCGATCATGGAAAAAACGCTGATCATAGCGGAGATAGGTGTTAATCATAACGGAAGTATCAAACTGGCAAAGCAGATGATAGAAGTCGCGAAAGACTGCGGGGCTGACATTGTCAAGTTTCAGACTTTTAATGTTGACGCAATAACTTCAAGATATGCTGAAATGGCCCGGTATCAGAAAGAGAATCTGGGCGAAGAGAAGACCCAGAAGGAAATGCTTTCTTCATTGACTTTAACACATTCTGAATTTTGTGAGTTGGCTGAATACTGCAGGAAGATCGGGATCCGTTTTTTGTCCACGCCGTTTGACATCGAAAGTGTAAGATTTCTTGATGATTTGCAGGATATGTGGAAGATCCCGTCGGGAGAAATAACCAATTATCCATATCTGGTTGAGATCGCAAGGACTAAGAAAAAGATTATTCTCTCAACAGGTATGAGTACGATAGAAGAAATAGATGAGGCGTTAAAGGTGCTGAGGGAGAACGGAAGCAGTGATATTGTTATTCTTCACTGCACCACGGATTATCCGGCTCCGGTCGAAGGTGTTAATCTAAATGCTATGATCACCTTAAAAAACAGATTTGGATATCCGGTAGGATACTCCGATCATACCAGGGGTATAGAAGTCAGCGTGGCTGCAGTTGCTATGGGGGCAACGGTAATTGAAAAACATTTTACACTGGATAAAACCATGAACGGTCCGGACCATAAAGCCAGTTTGGAACCGGATGAATTAAAAAAACTCATATCTGCTGTCAGAAATGTTGAAAAGGCTAAAGGAACAGGTGAAAAAAAACCCACAGGATCGGAGATCAAAAACCGCAGTGTTGTTAGAAAAAGCATTGTTGCGTCAAGACCGATCATGAAAGGGGAATTTTTTTCGACAGAAAACTTAACCACAAAAAGGCCCGGAACAGGCATTTCTCCCATGAAATGGAATGAGATCATAGGGACAAAAGCCGACAGGGACTATAAAGAAGATGAACTGATCTAATAGGATGATCCGAACATGAAAAAGCAAATAGGTATTTTGACAGCCACAAGGGCTGAATTTGGACTTCTTAAGCCGCTTATTCTGAGATTGATGGAAGAGGATTTCTGTGATGCGAAGGTTTTGGTCACAGGAATGCATCTCTCCCCTGCGTTTGGAAATACATATATGGAGATAGAAGAAGCGGGGATTCCGATCGCTGAAAAAATTGAATGTATCACAGAGGGAGATACACCCAAAGATATTACAAACAATATGGCGATGGCAATGACCGGATTTGGGAATTATTTTTCCGATAATAAATTGGACCTTTTGATCGTGCTCGGAGACCGTTATGAGACTTTGGCAGTATGTATAGCCGCAATGAATGCGGAAATACCCATAGCACATATTCACGGTGGAGAGGCTACAGAGGGAATGATCGATGAAGCAATACGTCATTCAATAACAAAGATGAGTCAACTCCACTTTGCAAGTACGGACATTTACAAGAACAGGATCATACAAATGGGTGAACAGCCGGATCGGGTTTTTAATGTTGGAGCATTGGCTGTTGAAAATACTAAGAATACAGAATTTGTTTCCCGGGAGGCATTGGGCAAAGACCTTGGTATCGATCTGACGGGTGATTATGCAGTTGTAACATTTCATCCTGTGACGTTGGAAGAAAACAGTGGGGTTGAGCAGTTTGATCAGCTGATCGATGCTATGGATGCGTTTCCGAATATGAAGTTCATAATTACAAAGGCAAACGCAGATGCCGGCGGAAGATATATAAACCATCGTATAGATGAATATGCAAAAAAAAGAAAAAATGTTGTTGCTGTAACGTCGCTTGGGGTTAAGAGATATCTGAGCGCGGTAAAGGAGAGCTGTGTTGTTTTGGGAAATTCATCGAGCGGTATAACAGAGGCACCTTGTCTCCGTGTTCCCACTGTTAATATCGGAGACAGACAAAAAGGAAGGATCATGCCGGACAGTGTTATATGCTGTGAGCCTAAAAGAGAAGCGATCATAAAAGCTGTAAAACAGGCGGTCAGTGATGATTTTCGTAAGAAAGTTAAATTAATGACAAATCCTTTTGGAACAGGAGATACATCAGAGAGAATTACTGAAATTATCCGTTCTGAATTTGATAATTACGGCAATATCGGAGTTGTAAAAAACTTTTATGATATAGAGGTAAATATTTGAAAACACAATATTATATTTGCAATGGAGAAGAGGCAGATACAGGGGTTAAGGATTTGACGTTTTTATTCGATATATAAATTAATAAGGTGCTATGCAGGATGAATGATAAAACACAGAGA
>ONTX01000513.1 GCA_900320825.1 uncultured Lachnospiraceae bacterium
GAAAACGACTGATAGGGAGAATTTCCGAATCCGGTGGGGCCTAAAGGGAGTATCTGCCAGTACCCCTGAGCCGCTCCTTCGAGAAAATCAACGAAGTCATATGCCTCCCTGGAAAAACATCCTATACCGAATTTGGACGGTATGGAAAAGATTGGAAAAAGTATTCCGCTCTCTCTGCCTTCAAGTGCCATTTATATTACCTCCGATATGATTATTTAATATCATTTCTTCCCCGGCAATGATCTTTTGTCCCCTTCCCCGGGGAAACATTCACAGACCGCGTTATCCGAGATTAACTCCGACGATAAGCTGCATGCCGTCTTTTTCTTTGACCATTCCGGCTCTCAAGTGTATCTTTGCATATTCTTCCCCGAGTTTTAATCTGTACTTTATGACAAAGACCTTACCGTCCCGGGTCTTATTCAAAACATTTTCTTTTGTGAATTCATTTTTGAAATTCTCATAATCCTCGGGATGGATGACACCAATACTCTCATTATAAGAATCCGCAAAGAAATCCAGACCCGCTTTCGTAGTGCCAAGTTTTGAATAGTCCTGGGAAGACGAATACATCATATAAGCTCCGCTTTCGGGATCGACTGTATAGATAGCGATAAAGTCACCCATCAGAACAGATATCCTGGAATAAGTTGCCTGCTCTTCCTTAAGTCTTTCGAGTGCTTCCCTTTCCCTCATCTGCGCATCTACATTATTGACACCTATGATGATCTGATTACTTCCGTCACCGAGCCTTAATGCTTTCATGTTCACATAGATCGAATCACCATAGATATTTGCTCTGTAGGTATAAGTGAACACACCGTATTCATCGATGGCATTTACAACATTTTCCTTTGTGAAAGCCCTGATAAAACCGTCTCTGTCATCTTCGTGAATGTATGTCAGAGCGTCCTTCCGGCTTGTGGCAAAGAAATCCCAACCTCTTCTTTCGACAGAGATGCCGGCATTATCCTTATCCGGAGCATATTCAACAAAGCGTTCCGTATCAAGATCTACCTGATAAATATCTATATAGTCGGCAGACAGCGCTCTTGCAATACCGGTAAATGAAAGCTCCCTGTCACCCTTTGGAGTTATGCCCATTATGACCAGAGCATAGGCAGTCTTTTTTGTCACCGGATTATAAGCTACTTTTGTCACAAATCCGTGTATCGTATCACCGTTTTCGGTAAATTCATTAATAAATTCCTTCTGCCCGATTTCGTCCAATTTTTCAAGTAATTTAAAAAATGTAATACTAAGATCACTGTTCAGTTCCGATACCGGTGCGGAGGAACCGGTAGATCCCAGCAGTGCATGAGCCCTGGCAAATTCCATATACGAAGAATTGGAACGCACAATACTGAGAGTCTTACCGTCTGTTTCAGTTATAAGAACGGGCTGCGTATCAAAATAATGTCTGATCGATCCGTCTTCTTCATTGAAGTCTCCCGCAAGATCATAGAGATTGATGGAACTGAGAGTTGAATGATACGGAGTCTGCTCGGGGTCCTCAAATCCTATTGCCCTGAATTCATCGTACCTTCTCTTTAACTCCTCCTGGGGGATGGGCTTACAGTAAAAATATCCCTGCATTCTGGTGCAGCCCACTTCGCAGAGGAAGTCAACCTGTTCCTTTGTCTCAACACCTTCGGAAACAGTCTCTATACCCAGACGCACTGCCATTCTGATAAGTTCCGCCAGCATGATCCTCGACTTGGGACTTGAATCAAACTGTCTCATAAACTGCATATCAAGCTTGATCACATCGAACTGAAGATCCTGGAGGAGATTCAGTGATGAATAACCGCTTCCGAAGTCATCCATCCATACCCTGAAGCCCAGCTCCTGAAATCTTCTTATCTGTTCCTTCATGTATACGAAGTTTTCACCCACAAGACTCTCCGTTATCTCGATAGTCAGAAGTTCCCTGGGCATACCTGCGGCATCCACTCTGTTACATATCTCTTCGACTATATCGCACATATCAAAATCCGCTCTGGAGAGATTGACCGAAACAGGCACGATTCCGATGCCGTCATGCAGTCTTTTTTTGTAATTATCGATAACCACATCAACGATATGGAGATCGACCTTATATATCAGTTTTGTATCTTCCAAAATTGGGATAAAATCAGCCGGTGAAAGCATGCCTTTTTCAGGATCGATCCACCTTGCAAGAGCTTCTTCATCACAGACTTTTCTGCTGGTGGAACGGATTATGGGCTGATAGAATACAGTGATCCAGTTTTCGTTTATGGCTCTGTCGAGATTATCAACAACGTACTTGCTGTTCAGTTCCCGCTTGAGCATCTTCTCATCATAGTAAACAAACGAAGAACGTCCATCACTTTTATTGGTGGCAGCAGCATATTTTGCCCTGTCGCAGGCAAGAGAGGTTTCGACCATTCCGATGGAATCGGGATATATGCCGACACACATAGGAAGACTCTTCCTGTCATTTGCGTTCCTGAGTTTTTTGAAGATATCCTTAAGCTTATCCTCAAGGTTTTTAATATCCGCTATGACGGCAAAATGGTCCTGCTCAAAACGACTGCAGGATTCTTCGCCGAAGGCTTCGGAAAGAAGGATGGCAACTTCCCTTATGAGCTTGTCTCCCTCCACATATCCGTATTTTTTATTGTATGCTCCCATGCCGTGAAGATTAAGGAACATAACAGCGGAAGAAATGCCGTTTTCGTGCATCTTAGCCCGTGCGGTTTCCGCAAGTTTAAAGAAAAACGACATACTGGGAAGACCGGTGAGCTGGTCATAATTCATTCTGCGAAGAAGCTCACTTTCCTTTGCGTTACGATCCTTACCTCTTCCTTTTTCCCGGACGGCGAATTCGGAATAGTACTTCTTCTTATTTTCGTACATTCGTTCATCCGCAAGTCTGAGAGCCATACGTACGTTGCGGCTGTCAGCCTCAACACTTCCTCCCATGGCAATGGAAACAGTGCCGCTTGCCTTGCACTTTTCTTCCACCTCTTTCATCTTTTCATCTATGGCCGATTGAGTAACATCAGTCAGGATTATGGAGAACTCATCTCCTCCTGCTCTGAATATCTGCTTTTCATCAAAAACGGACCGCAGAATATTAGCCGCATTTTTCAAAAGGTTATCACCTGCGTTATGGCCTTCAACATCATTTACTTCCTTAAGACCGTTGAGATCGGCAAAGATAACCCCCACCGATGTCAGGGGACTCTTTCCGTTACTCAAGCCGTCTACGTAATTGTTCATTTCATTACGGTTCATGACTCCCGTAAGAAGATCCCTTGAACCCAGATCCCTGAGTCTGTCCATAAGGAAATAGTTTCCTATCTCGGAACCGAGTATGAAAGTGGTGACTTCCAAAGCTTCCTTGATCTTTACAGCTCTGCTCTCATCGTAATTGATAGCCCACATATAGCCCATGAGTTCCCCACGGGACTTTAAAGGGAACAGAATAATATTTCTTGCGCCTGCCGCCGTAAGTGATTCGTACCAAACGGGATTGCGCTCTTTTATGACATCCATGTCTGATTTGTTTTTTACAATAAGGCAGTTGCTGCCGGCTATTGTATTTTTCCAGGAATCCGCTATATCAAAAAAATCATCATCCAGATATGTAGCCATTGGCAGAAGCTTTGAATCCTTACCGAAAGCTTCTCCAAGAACACCGCAGGATCTTTCGTATTCGTTGACGGTAAGAACGCAGCAATGCTCCGCATCACAAAGATCCCTGATATCCGCTATGACTTCTTTCATCGTAGCCGAAAAATCTGTTGTTCCGCTGAGTTTTATACATATTCCGACAACCGACGATGCCGTATCCGAAGCGATGACTGACATATTTGAAGAATCGGCTTCAAAGCTGATCTCCATCATATATATGCAATAGCATATATCACCATCATCAGGAAAAAGTGGAATGAACATCATATTGAACCACACGTTCACCCTGTCGGGATGAGCGTATGAATGCAGACATTTTTTATGA
>ONTX01000511.1 GCA_900320825.1 uncultured Lachnospiraceae bacterium
AAGATCGTATTCAATTTCCCTGTGCCTGTTGATGGCGAGGAAGTGAAAGAACTTCCCTTGGAAACTGAAACAACTGTCGAGACGGTGTGTCTGCTGACGCTGGATCTGTGAGCGATTAAAATTAATTTCACCAAATATTACTTAATTCACTAAATTTTAATTATTTCATAAAAACGGTTGCTAACGCCCTCCATTTCTGATATATTGTCAGAATGGAGGGCGTTTTGCAATGGGAAGACATATCGTTTACTCAGAAGCTGTCAACAGAAGGCTACGGGAGGAAGGCAGAGGCAAAGGGGAAGGTGCCGATTATGTTCCCTGGCTCCTATGTGATGACTTCCCTTCAAAAGGAAGATCCCACAGGATTCCTGACCCGTATAATCACAGGATCCATCACTTCTTTTCGGATTTGGAAGCTAGGTACTACTATTATCTCTGCTGGAGCAAGAGGATTCTTGACGTTCGAGAGCAGTACCCACTATCTCCAGAACGGACATTAGCGATAGCGGATCGTCTTGGTGTAAAGCATCCTCGGAACAAGGACGGCAGTCTGTTTGTAATGACAACGGACTTTCTTTTAACCGTTCATACTGAGGATGACAATGAGAAGTATTTGGCAAGAAGCGTTAAGCGCAGAGAAGATATCATGTCCGATAATAAACGACTGAAAGAAAAACTTCAAATTGAGGCTACATATTGGATCAGCCTCGGTGTCGAATGGAAGATTGTTACAGAAGAGAGTTTCTCTAGGACCATGGCAGATAATGCAAAACACCTACTGTCTCGTTATAATGACCCTTTGCCTCCGAATCATGAGGAAATGCGTATTATTCTATTTCGTCAGATGAGTCAGCAAAAAAGTAATACTCTTGCAAATGTTTGCACAGAAGTAGATGACTTGCTGGAACAAGACCCAGGTACGGCGCTCAGATTTGTCTTTTATTTAGCTGCGCATCGAGAGCTGACTTTTGATATGAACACACCGATCCGAGCCAGTAACTTAATAAAAAATATTATTGATACATCACTTATTGACAATTATCTGCGTCGCGAAGGAGAACTAAATGCAACTTCAGGTTAATCAGGTGTATAGGGATATTTCCAAAGAAAAACTATTTCGAATCCTTGCACTCTCGACAGAAAAAGATATAGCAATCGTAATTCAAATCAATGATGAACGAGATTTGAAGCTGCCCATAGAAGTAAACTACTCAGAATTGTACGAGCAAATCAATCAAGGCTCTTATGAAATTATTGAGGATCCAATTCGGTTGCTCAGCGAAACACAACTGACGACCATACAAATTGAACGGACAGATAAGATATGGAGATTGATTAGAGGTTTTGTTTCTGATCAAACACAATGTTTCGATAAGAAAAAACGCCGCCAATTCATAAAGGAAATATCTGAGGCAGAAGGGTTACGGCCTGAGACTGTGCAGAGCTGGCTTCACAGGTATTGGGCTGGAGGTTCGATGAAGGCAGCGTTGATTCCCAACTACAGAGCAAAGGGAGCTCCAGGCAAACAGCGTTTAGAGACAAAGGAGCGAGTGGGCAGGAAAGGAAAATATCAATCAGATAGTCAAAAAATGAAAGTTGGGGAAACTGAACTTGAACAAATATCTTGGGTCATGAATCACTACTACAATAAAAACACAAAGTATGGAATGAACTATTGCTATAAGAAACTAATTGAGAAGTATTACACTGATCAGGTTTCTGGAATGGTTCAAGACCCACATCCGACTTTTGAACAGTTCAAATATAGAGCGTATAAGCTTTTGAACTTGAAAAAAAGGTTAGGAGAGAAGAAGTTTGAAAGAGATTACAGAAGTAAACTCGGTAATTCCAGAGAAGAAGCATATGGCCCTGGAGATAAATATCAAATAGATGCAACCCTCGCAGATGTCTATCTAGTATCAAAAACAGACCGAACCAAATGTGTTGGAAGACCGGTCCTATATTTTGTCACGGATGTCTTTTCGAGAATGATTACCGGGTTCTATATCAGTCTGTCCGGGCCTTCATGGATGGATGCTATGATGGCGGTATATTATACAGCAATGGATAAAGTTGAACTATGTAAAAGATTTGAGATAAGCATTACAGAGGAAATGTGGCCTTGCAAGGGGCTGCCTCGTGTTTTTCTGACAGATAACGGTGAATTGGTCAGCAAAAAGAGCAATGCCCTTGTTGAAGCGCTGGGAATCCATATGGAAAACGCTAGTGCATGGAGGCCTGACTGGAAGGGGATCGTAGAGCAATCATTCCATTTGTTGAATGAAAACACCAAGATGATTCTTCCTGGCAGTATTCAGCCGGACTTTAGAGAACGCGGAGGGCATGACTACCGCTTGGATGCTACTTTGAACCTGCATGAATTCTACAAGGTGATCGTTCAGTACATTTTGAAACACAATAGTAAAATGTTGCAAGTAATGCCTCAGCAGGAAGAGGATGTGTTATCATCAGGGATTCCCCCGGTCCCTTTAACCCTATGGAATTGGGGCGTGAAGAATCGGGCGGGAGG
>ONTX01000510.1 GCA_900320825.1 uncultured Lachnospiraceae bacterium
TAATTGGGAACAGCTTCATTCCATCCGGGTATACCCGCAGCCTTTTCCTTAAGCATCGCAAGTATCCTGTCTCCGTTTTCCTGAAGATCACCATCTGTATGAACGGGGAATCTGATCTCTGCGCTTTCGGCAGGTTCTTCGAGTCCGTCAATAAGGCTTGCGATACTGTTTCCTTTACCAAGCTCGATCAAGATCTTTACCATAAGATAAGCTCCGTCATCAAGGAAATAGTTTTCCTTAAATGCACCGTGTCCGCTGGTTTCTATGGCAAGCTGTGAATCTGAACCGCTTTCGTTTAAACGGATGGATTCATTGATAACATTTCGGTAACCTCTTTTGAATCTCTTATGGATTCCGCCTTTTGCTTCAATAAATCTCGCTAGTCCATCCGATGTGACGGAATCGGTAACAATGGTGGTTCCGGGATGTTCTTTAAGAGCGATGACGGAAAGAGCAGCAATAAGATCGTTTCTTGTAAGGGTCTTACCGCCGGGAAGAACCGCACCTGCCCTGTCCACATCAGTATCAAAGATTATTCCAAGATCGGCCTTTGCTTCAAGAGTAGCGTTTTTGATTGCTTCTGCAGCTTCCTTATTCTCGGGATTTGGAATATGGTTGGGGAAATGTCCGTCGGGATCAAGAAACTTGCTGCCCGATGTATCTGCTCCCAGTTTTTCAAGAACCTCAGATGCAAAAAAACCTCCGGCTCCGTTACCTGCATCAACAACAATATGAAGACCATCAAGCGGTCTTTCACCTTTTCCGCAGCCTGCTACGATCTTATCCCGCAGATATCCGGTATATGTATCCATAAACGATACTTTTTCAATCTTTGAATCTTCATTTAAAGCATCACCATATTTATCTGAGATTTCCCCTGCAATCCTTGTGAGTTCCTTAATATCCTCTTTTTCAAGCCCGCCGTTTTTAGTGAAAAACTTCATTCCGTTTCTGTACCAGGGCAAGTGGGAGGCAGTGATCATAATACTTCCGTCAAAGGGATCATCACCAAGTACCGTTGACATGAACATTGCAGGGGTGGATGCAAGCCCCATGTCGCATACGGTTGCATGACCGGATTTATTAATTCCCTTTGCAGCGGCAATAAGAAGGTCCTCTCCGCTAAGTCTGGAATCCCTGCCAATAGCTATACGAATGCTGTCTTTACCGCTTTTATTCTTAAGCCAGGATGCAAAAGCATTACCAAGACAGGAAACAGCCCCGGGTGTTAAATTGACTGTATCTTTTGCTTCATTTTCAAGAGCTATACCTCTTATGTCACTACCGTTTTGAAGTTCGGAATAATCCATAATCTCACCTCTTCTGATCAATTTACAATTCTGCTCTGTTTTTTCAGACCTTACTTCCTTTAGTTCCGCCAAGCACTGCTCCGCTTAAGATATTCGAATCAAAAGAATAAGTGACCGATGCATCAAGGCGTGCTCTTTCAAGTGCGAGTTTTATCATACGGTCAAGAAGTTCCGGATACTTAACTCCAACAGGCTCCCACAGATAGAATGAAAGGGAACCGGGAATGGTATTTATCTCATTAAAATAAAGATTTCCGTTTTCTTCATCGATCATGAAATCGATCCTTGCAACACCGTTACAGCCCAGTTTTTGGAAGGATTTTACAGCAAGAGCACGAACCTCTTCTCTTTTTTCCGGTGTAAGTTCCGCAGGGATCTTTCTTGATACACCGGCCATTCCCTTTGATCCGCCGGTCTTTTTCCCGCCGCCTGACATATATTTATCTTCATAGCTTAAGATATCCTTGCTGTGAAGAGGCTCTTCACATTCAGAAGCTTCAGCCTTGTTCTCATCTCCGAGAACAGAGCAATTAATCTCTCTGAGTTTTGTGATGGCATGCTCTGCTATGATCTTTCTTGCATAAAGATAGGCATCATCAACGGACTTTGAAAGCTCGGATCTGTTTTTTGCAACGCTGATGCCGACGCTGGAACCGGTATTATAAGGCTTGATTATTACGGGATATCCGATGTTTTTCTCAATATCGTCAAGGAGCTTTTCAAGCTCAGCATAATCAGACATGGTATAAATAAAGGAATCCAGAACGGGAATGTCATTATCCTTCAAAACTGCCTTGGTAACATACTTATCCATTCCGACAGCAGATGCGGTAACATCACAGCCCACAAAGGGAAGTCCGAGAGTCTTTAAATATCCCTGAAGTGCACCGTCCTCCACGTTTGTTCCGTGAACTACAGGAAAAGCAAGATCAACGGGAATATCGATCTTTTTACTGAAAAGTCCGGCTTTGTGATTCACCATATGCACGCCGTCACCTTCGTTTATCATTATGACACGATCAGAGGCTTTCAAAAGTGAAGGGATATCGCGGTAGCTTTCGATA
>ONTX01000509.1 GCA_900320825.1 uncultured Lachnospiraceae bacterium
AGATTGTTATAACAAATGTTATAACATTTGTTATAACATGTCAATTTTTCTATATCAAGAAATTAAAGGACGATTTCGCTTCTTTTAAGAGTATGCTCTATGCCCTGTACCTTAGACAGATCCTCTCCGCCAAGTGCTCGCTGCAATGCGCGTCGAATCACATTTGGAACAAAATCCTGCTCAGACAACCATTTGATCGACCTCTTGAGCTTTCTCAAAATCTCGAGTTCCATCTTTTCTTTTATCGGCAATTTCCACCTATTCTCTATATCCTTCTCTCTTCGGTCAAGATCTGCGGAGCGCTCAACGAGAGTCTTTTCCTTTTTATCGACTATTGCCTTGCGTTTTTCATAACTCTTTTTTATCTCATTTACCTGTCCGGCAGTTGCCTTTACATTATTATACTCAGCTATTGGAACCTTATAATGCTGACCGTCAAATGTTCTGGGGGGCTCCTTAAGTTCAAGCACCTGCTTCTTTGAAAGAATCTTTACTCCAAGCTCTTTACTTTCTTCCTTCTGCTTCTCGATCTCAGTCTTACTGGCCTTAATCTTTTCATTTGTCGATTTAAGGTTTTCCTGTGCCTTCAGCACATCCTGATTTATCGCATTAAGATTTTGCTCTCCTATAGATATCTTATCATCCTGCTTTGCTATAATACCATCATTTTCTACTATACGCCCCTTTTGAACCGACAAGATCTCCTCCTGTCCATCAATTAACTGCTCATTTGCCTTGATCCGGGCCTCCTGCTCCGCAGCTTTCTTTTGCTTATATTCATAGCCTTCAAGGCCATAATCCTTCTTTTTTTCTTTATGTTTCTCTCGCTGCTCCTCAGTCATATCCTCATATATCTCACAATCGAGTACCGGATATCCTCTTTCACGCATTCTTGCTGGATACTCCCTGTTCATAAATGTAAAAAACTTAAGATTAAAATCACGCTTTGCATTTAATACAGGGCATCCGTCATCATCCCGGGCTATAGGCATGAATATCTTATGAGAATGTCCGGATTTTCCGCCAAACTCATCAAAGTGTATAACAGTAGCAATAGGATTCCAATCGGGTTTCCAGTCGTGCAGTATTGACTCCGTTACTTCATCACTCACCTCAAGAAGCTTTATCTGTTCCTCTCTTGTCAATGTCTCCATAAGCTCCATGGGCGGTTTCTGGATCAGTTCAATTGCTGATACCGCATCTACTCTCATTTTTCGCTTACCGTATTCAGCACGCTCTCCATTGATCCTATCGATCTCGGCCTGTATAACACCTTCCATATCCATATCCGTATTGCCACATAACCATATATTATCTTTCGTCAGGCTGTGGTCTATTGTCTTGTCTCTGCCTCTTCTTTCATCATTCATCTCGCGCCATGCATCCCCAACACTGCAGGTTCTGGCAGCTTTGCCGTGATGTCGCTGGTTTGATGGGTTGAGCGATAGTTTGAGACAGGGCAATCCTACATGAAATTCCTGCATAGCTTTTTCCTCCTGTTGCAGTGATATATTTCCCGGCCCCCTGCGTAGTCAATGCCTCCTTATGGAATTAAGTACGTGCCCTCGTACTTAGCTGCGCTAAGTGTCGGGCTCCTCCGGAGGCTCTGCGAGGCTTTGGTGCGCCGGTTACCCGTCACACGGCTTCCTTAACGGAAGCCCTTCGCTATCAGATATCCACCGGATATCTGATCCGAACGAGGGGATATCCTGCAGATATCCGAAACTGATATCAGCTATGCCGATATCAGTCCTCGTCCTCGCCGCTCAGAAGACGCATAAGATCCGCGACACCCTCGGTGATCTCTCCCTTATGCGTCTCTTTCTCCGCTCTATCATCAGGCGTCCTGTCTGATCCGACCGGAGAAATGGCACATCCATCCATACGATCCCTGATCTCCTGGCAGATGTGTCGAATCTCCGTAAGCAGTCCATCCGACTGCTCACGGTTTTTTTCTTTTATCAAGTCTGCTATGAATTCCCCATAAGTTTTTGTTCCCCGATCCTTTTGCAGGTAGCTGTAAGCTGCCTGCTGATCAGGATCATCCATTCGGAACTTTACGCATATGGAGCAGCTCTTGGTGCCGATCATAGCTGACCGCTTTCTGCCCATTTGGCATAACATTTAGCATTGGCGCATATGTCTTCGTTAAACTCTACATCCTGTTTATCCGGCAGATCGGAATAGTTTTTCAGCAAACATCCTCCACCGCCGAATACATGAAGTCGTACATAGTTCTCGATATAGCCATAGTCTTTCAGCTTCCTGATAATCTCGGCTGCATACTCTTTTGCAATCCTGCCGGTAGCAAAGGAGATTGTATCCGATTTACCTGCACATCCCTCTCTGATCAGTCTGTCTATGATCCTCTCTTCAACATCTCGCCCGAGACTTCGAGAGAGTTCCTCACGGATGTTGCGGATACAGATCCCGACACCGAATCTCTCGGTTGTCAGACTTTTCTCAATCGGCTTCCCATCTACAAATCGAACGATGTTCATAGTACCGTTTCCTATATCCGCTATCATGTGATCGCCAACGGATGAATCTATTAAACTGCTTTCAGCAAGTCCCTGCGCCAGTACCAGGACTCTTTCGATATGCAGATGGAACTGAACATCCTTATACTCAAACTCGGGTTCCCTGTTCTGTTCTAGATAATGCTTGAAGCTTTTTCTTTGTGCACCTATCCACGCCAGAGGAAGGCCAACTGCAAGAATGATATTGGCGTTAGGTGAATACTTCCTGTAAAGCAGTTCCTCGGCCACAGCCGCAAGCGTAAGTATGTAGAAATTCTGATCTCCAGTTTTGTCATTCTGGTATGTCAGATGGTTTTCGCCGACAACATAGGTGTTACCTTCGTAAACAAGCACCTGATCACTGGCAAGGACCTCTGCCACCCTTTCAACTCCGGCTGGAAATACACAGTGTTCTGTTTTGATGTTCCCGTATCCGTGATCCACGCCGATGATGATCGGCTTATAATCTGTAACATTTTTCATAATAACTTTATCCTCCATTTCAAATCTGTAGTTGTTAACTTGCCATTACCGCCCTTATGCGGTTATGGTTTTCTTCCGCGATATAGTCTCTGACCGATTCATCAGGGAACGCCAGAGGAAAACACTTCTCTTTGATCCTGTTGGTTATACGGTCATCATAATCAAGCTCCCCAATCATAGAATTGCTGGTGAAGATTGTGATCATCCTGTTTATATAGCGGGAATTGATTATGTGGTACAGCCTCTCCTCTATCCAGTCCTTGACCCTCTCTATCCCGAAATCATCGATCACAAGAACCTCAGCCTTAGAGAGATCCGCAAGCAGCTGATGTTCTGTAATACCATCCTCCTGACTCCAGCTTGCTTTAATTTCATTAAGGATCTGTACAGATGTGGCAAACTTGACCATCATGCCCTTACCGTAAATGAGTTCGTTGGCAATTGATGCTGCCATTCGTGTTTTTCCGCTTCCTTTGGTATCAGAGTACAAATACAATCCCATGCCCTGCTCTTTCATCTCATCTATATGTTCAAGCCACCAGTTAATGGCCTTACAGTCTTTCTCAATGACCAAACGTGATTCGTCCAGTCGGTAAATATCTTGACGAAAATTCTCCAATCGAACACCTGAAAATGCTTCAGGTATGCTTGCAAACCTAAGTTTTTTCCCCAATACTTCCCTTTTCCTGATTCCGCAATCACACTCTCTGGCATAAGACATACCGTTCTCTTCAACAAAGGCCCAGCCTGTTCCCCTGCATACAGGACACTCATAGTCCGTAGAGGTCGATCTCATCCTTTGTCCATCGCTTCCCGCTCGGCTTATAGGCAAGACCTTGTTTTCCGTTGTC
>ONTX01000508.1 GCA_900320825.1 uncultured Lachnospiraceae bacterium
ACAGACATAATTGCAAGTGCTCTTCAAATTATCATAATCAAGGCTATTGACTCAGTCGGTGGTGTTGATAATTTTTCTAACGCAGATTCTGCTTTGCCGGGTAGTATCATTGATGCGGTAAGTTACTTCATAAATACCTTTGGATGGGATATCTCAAGTCCGGAAAGACTGGCGGAAACGATTCGATTAGATTTTGACAGGAGGACCGGAAATGATACTTAAATGGGAAACATTAAGTAAGACAGCCGCTGCCGATAGAATTGGGCTTTGGACCGGTATGCCTTCTGAAGGCTTTGATACTATGGTGAATAATTGGTGTCATCATGAAGTTGAAGATTGTCCATTGCAATACCTCTCGCTTAGGGATAAGTTGGTTAATGCTTATGAAGAAACAAAGGAATATGTAGATAATAATCCGGAATACGCATTTAGCGCTACTAAGATTTATCAAGTAGAGTATAGGTTTGCAATGCAAATTTATTCGATTTTAAATAATGAAGGGATGACTATGCGAAATGCATCAGATGATGGTGTGTGGCGATTTCTTTCAATAATAGTTGTTCCTGATATCGTGTATGATCGATGGAAAAAAGAGGATAATCGGAGATATATTAATCCTGATAGATTTTATTTTGCTACAAGAAGGATCTGGCTAAAAATACTTTGGTGGTATGTTTATTTATGCTGGCAAGGGACACCTGAGGAAACTGAAAGACTAATTTCAACAAATAATGCAAATGAAATAAGTCAACTTGTAGAACGAGCCGGATCCGGTGGATATCGTGTGGAGCTTTTCCGAGAAATAATTCGTTATTATGACACAAATATTTCTCAGAAGAAACGTATCGAAGAAAAGAATTTATTGAGTCGTATTCTTCAGCTTAATATAGCTAGGAGTCAGATAGTAGAGCCTGATCTTGTTCCGGGCGGTGTTGCAGAGTACGTAAAATCTTTATTCGGATATTTTGGATTTTAATAATGGGGTAATACAATGAGTCTCCTTGAAGAGGTTAGAGCAAAACTGGCATCTACAGGAAAAAACAGTATCAGAAAGCTTAACGAGCTTCCTGAATCAGCACCCGGATTTATAATTAGAGATAATTATGGTTACGGCGTAGCAGTTCCTTACAACGGATATCGTATCGAGGAAAACTTTGCCAATGCAAGGATTTGTTCATTAAAAGTTTACTATAACGGTGAATATCATATTATGTTGGCAATAGAATGCGGTATAGAAGACGTTCGTCATCAATTTGCATCACTATGTACTGAATTTCTTGATCCCGGAAAGAATAACAGTAATCGCCATGAATTGCTCGCAGATCCGTATATATGGTGGAAAAAGTGGCGAGAACTATTGGGTAATACAATTCATGAGAAAAAACCATATCAGATTCTTGGTGAGTTACTAACGCTTGAGACACTAATAAAATCAGGCATACAAGCGGTATGGCAAGGCGCATTGGGAAATACAAAAGACATTAATACAGATTTATTCTCGTATGAAGTCAAGTCTACATTGGATCGTTATTCTACGCAGGTGACAATAAGCAGTAAGTTTCAATTAGATCCACATGAAAAACCTATTAAGCTATCGTTCGTGCGGTTTGAGCCTGCAATCGGTGGGGATTCTCTGAGAAAGGCTATTGACCGGTTAACGCAACTCGGGTGCAATAAAACTGAGTTACTTCGGCTTTTAGCTCGCCAAGGCGTGGTTCCGGGAAATCAGGCTTATAATTCGTCATATAACATGTTGGAAATGAGAATATATGATGTTGATGACTCGTTTCCTGTGATAAAGGATTCTGATTTTGTTTTGGGACATATGCCTCAGCATGTTGTGCATTTTACTTATACGATAGACCTGGCAGGTATTCCTTACAATACGATTGATTAGATAGGAGGAGTCTTCCGTGACCGGAAAAACGCGTGAACAGATTAGCTATAATATGAAGCAAGTTAAAAATAAAGATTCTAAAATAGAAATTATGCTTCGAAAAGAGCTATGGCATAGGGGACTGCGATATCAAAAAAATGTTACATCTATTCTCGGAAAGCCGGATATTGTGTTTAAAGGACCTAAAGTTGCTGTCTTCTGTGACAGTGAGTTTTGGCACGGATATGAGTGGGATAAGAAAAAAGCAGAGATTAAATCTAATCAAGAGTTTTGGTATAAGAAAATTGAGCGCAATATGCAACGCGATATAGAAGTGACTGAAGGACTGGAAAATGCCGGCTGGGTTGTCTTGCGTTTTTGGGGAAATGATATAAAAAAGCAAGTAACAATATGTGCGGATAAGATAGAAGCTGTAGTGAGGGAACGAAGAAAGTGA
>ONTX01000507.1 GCA_900320825.1 uncultured Lachnospiraceae bacterium
GCTATATCGCATGCAAGGTCCCACAGAACCCTGTCCGTTCTCTCACCGCAAAAAGGATGTGAAAAGATGTGATGAAGGAGCACATGAAAAATGATCCTTGCAGGGTATCTGAAATCCCTCTTTGCATTTCTCAGGACAAAAACAGGATCGTAGTACAGACCACCGGCATAGGAAAAAACACCGTCCCTGCCAAAAGCGGTGCTCATCTTAAGTTCAGAAAGGCTTCTTGAAAGAAATCTGAAACTCATAAGGATCTCGTCCCTGGCAAGTTCCATTACCTTTCCGGACAGATCACCTGCTTCCTTTATTGAATTATCTGTAAGAGTATTTTCCTGCATGGCGTGATTTCAAAAAAGGAACGCCGATGCGTTCCTTTTTTATATAAACAGATCAAGTATCCTGCCTTCGGCTTCGTACCCCTTAGCCTCGCCTCCGGCTCCATAACCCACTGCCTCTCCGAAGTGCTTGCTGGCTATCCTGTTGTAATACTGGGACACCTGCTTTGCCTTCTCCCTGTTTTCCTTTCCGGAAGAAGATACAGTCTGGGCGTCCGCATACATCACGGGTTTAGATGGAGTGACCGTATTTCCACCGGATTTTTTTCGTATACTTTCGGCATAACTGTCAGATGTTCCGGAAGTATTGGGAACACTGTACTCCAAGGGCCTTATATATGCATATGACGAATATGAATCAATGGGGGAAATTCGCAAAATGCACCTCACTTACACATTAATGACTATATTAATAATTTAAAGCATATACCGTAAAAAAACAAGAAAAAATCCCTGCCGGAAAGCTCCGGCAGGGACCTGAAAGTAACTGAAAATCTTGACTTATTTGAAGAATGCAACAGCGCTGTTGAGCTGTTCGGTACGCTCGTTGACTTCCTGCATCTTCTCAGCAATCTCACGGATGGATGCTGCGATGGTATCAACGCTTGCGGATACCTCCTGGTTGGATGCGGCATTCTCTTCGGAAATAGCGGAAAGATCGGAAACGTTGCTGACGATCTGTTCCTTGATGACACGAAGGTTATCGGTCTTGGTATCGATCTCCTTGATACCTTCAACAGACTCGCTGATAGCCTGATTGAGCTTTTCGAACTCTTCCTGTGCTTCTCCGATGGAAACCTGCTCGGAATTCATGGTATCCATGATCTCTCCCGCAAGTCTTACGGAAGTCTCGGAATTGGCAAGGATCTCTTCCGCAATGTTTCTGATGGTAGATGCGCTGTTATTGGACTGCTCTGAAAGCTGTGAAATGGAATCTGCAACAACTGCGAATCCTCTTCCTGCCTCACCTGCTCTCGCTGCCTCGATGGAAGCATTAAGTGAAAGGAGCTTGGTCTGGCTTGCGATATCGATGATAAGATCGATAGCTTCATTGACTTTGGCAATTGATTCATTGGTAAGGTTGATCTGCTTGTTAATGGTCTGAACAGCTTCAACGGAACCCTTGCTGGATTTCATGACATCCTGCATCTTCTCTGCAGCAGCCTTGGAAATCTGCATCATATCGTTTGCGTTCTTGTTGAGACTCTCTACATTTCCGCTGATTTCCTGAACGGTTCCATCCATGTCAACGGCCTGTGAGTTAACATCCTGAACGTTCTCAGCCATGCTCTGTGCGGTAATGGCAAGTTCGCCTACAGCGGTGCTGATCTGAGCCGCACTGTTGGAGCTGTTGTCGGAAAGGCCTACAACCTCCTGTGCATCACCCTGAAGTGCGGAAGCAATATCCTTAATATCAGAAACCGTTGCACTAAGAGTCTCCTTCATGCTGTTGATGGAGTTGATCATGTTAACGTTCTCGGTAACACCTGAAGTAGCGCTGGTATCGGATGTAAGATCACCGGTTGCAATCTTTGCAAGGTCATCTGCAAGAGCAACGGGAGCTCCCTTAACCTTCATGGAGAAGAGAACAACAAGTATCGCAATAGCGATAACAAGGATAATGGATGCAATGATGATGGGAGTTACAACAGAAGAAACAGCATTTGAAACGTTCTCCTGGCTCATTCCAACGAATGTCATACCGATGATCTCACCGGATGCATTGTGAAGAGGAAGATAGTCAACGTAATAAGGCTTTCCGTTAATCTTGACTCCGTCTGAAACATAGTGCTGTCCGCCGTTAAGAACCGCTGCAATGACACCGTCGGAAGCCTTGGTTCCCTCAAGTCTGTTGTTCGTAGCAGAATCCCTGAGGTTTGTAACCGCTCTGGTATCACCCATGAAAACGGCAAGTCCAAGTCCCTGGTTTACAAAAGAATCTACGTAGGTGTGATCTGCATCCTCTCTGAGGAATACATCATCCCCTTCCTCTCTGACGAGCATCTCCGCATATTCCTGGAACTCCATGTTTGCAATCTCAAGAGTACGGGTTATGTCACTCTCTGTTGATGATGTAGTCTTGGACATGCTGATGGCGGTAATAACCACAGCTGCCGTGACTACGGGGATAAGTCCGAAGAGCATCAGCATGAGCATATAGTTGAAACCACCGGTCTTCTTTGCCATTGTTTTAGTGTCTGCCATTTGTTTCCCTCCTAACA
>ONTX01000505.1 GCA_900320825.1 uncultured Lachnospiraceae bacterium
ATATAAAGCCCCTTGCGAAAAGGATGTTCTCGGTATATGCTTCAGCCATTTTACATCTCTCTGCTGGACATATTCGTGAGCATCAGCGACGTAAGAATAGTCACCAGTCACTTCACCGATATTAATCATGCGATCACTCTTGGATGGATAGACGACATAGTCTCCGAGCTGAACTTCATAGCAAAACCGATATAGCATTCCGACACCTGTCGGAACTGAGCCCTTCTTTGCATCCGGGAACACCTGCATGTACTTTGCTTTGAAGTCGTCACGGTTTGCCGGAATATCCTTGAGGTTTCCCATTTCTTTCCAACCGATAGCGATTTTATTGTCCTTCAGAAACAGCGCCTCATCCTGGGTGTGTATTCCCCAGATTTTTTTTTCTGTATCTGCCATAATCTTTCCCTCAATCGAACTCTTTCATTAAGCCGCTGCCTGTTTGTAATGCGTATATACATGTTCATAAATAGCTCGGCGATATACATCCAGACGGTCAAACATGCTATCTGGTATCTCTTCATAGAGCACATTCCGGATCAAGATATCCACAGCAGCTCGGGTTTCTTGTTTATCAGTCCAGTGATCCATCTCAGCAATTCGCTCTTTTATTTTTTTCAATAAGTCAACTGACATCTTCTTAATTTTCGCGATGTCAGTTTTTGACAGATTATCTGAAAACAACAGATCATAAATTGACAATTCCTCATCACTTGAAAAACCTTCTCTGACATATCTCTGTTCTTCTTCGGACATGCTCTTAGCCAGATCCATCAGCTCCATGAAAGTCTTCTCAATCGTGGACCGATCCTGCTCTGCATTATAAGCCTCAATGATCCCCATATATCGTTCGTAATAATCCACCCTGGTAGGATTGACAGACATCATCATTGCCAAGCGATCCTGAATGAGATCATTCAGATCTTTAATCATCAGATTTTTCCGCTTAACCTTTGCAAACTCTGCAGCGAGCAAATCGAAATCAATCTGGCTGATATCAAATTGCCGTGATTCAACCAGACCGGCTTCCGGTTCTTCGATCTCCACGTTCTCATTAATGATATGGTTGATCTCCACCATCAAATCCGTTGTATCAATGTGCTTCCGCTTCTTTTGCATTTCTCGGAAGATGGCCAGAATGGCATCTGACTGATCGCGGATAACCTGCGCCACATCATTGCGATCAAGGTATTTGATGAGACGCCCGATCTCATTCGCATAGGTGTCAAAGGACTTCTTTGTTTCCGGATCAGAACACATAGCCTCCGCCCCATCTTTCAGCAAAGCCATCTTTTTGAAGTTTTCTGCTTTGATAAGCGCATCCAGATCGAAATCGTGTTCTGCCAGAAGTTGTTTCGCATCGGCTGCCGCACGAACAATCTGCTTGATGAGTTCCTCTTTATCGACAGTCGGATCAATCTTTGACTGGCCATTCTTGTTCTGCGTATAATCATTGAGCGCTTTTTTCAGGGCACCGACGATCCCAATATAATCAATTATCAGGCCATTGCTCTTTCCAGCAGCCACTCTGTTCGCTCTCGCAATCGTCTGCATAAGGGTATGTGCCTTCAGCGGCTTGTCAAGATATAGGCAAGAGAGGGTCTTAACATCAAAGCCCGTCAACCACATTGCACAAACAAATACAACACGGAAATTGCTGTCCGGATCTTTGAACTCCTTGTCCAACTCCCGTTTTTCCATCTTAGTCCTGTGCGGAATAATATCCAGATCCCATTTTTTGAAAGTCTGGATCTCGTTCTGCTCCTGACTAATGACCACACACATCTCCGTATCCTGCATCCATTTGAGCCTCCGGGATAATTCCATCAGTTCTTGATCGGAGGTGGTAGCAGCTATCTTCTGCTCCAGAGCCTTAATTTCCTTCTTCCAGTAATCCTGTACATAGTTATACATACGGACGCAGGTCACCTTATTCAGGCAGACAAACATGGCTTTTCCCGTAGTCCATAGATCACTATAATGGCCAACAAAATCCTTAGCAATTGCCTTAAGACGCGGCTCCGCGGTAAGGAGGTGCACCTCTTTTTCAAACTCGTGCATGACCTTCTCAGCCTGATCCGGATTCAGATCGGCTTCTTCGATCGCATCCAGGATCTTATCCGTGATGTCAGGGTTTTTGATCTCTTTGATCTTATCTCCGCGGTTTTCATAGTACAGAGGAACTGTCGCTTTATCCTCCACAGCCCTCTTAAAGTCATAGACCGAAATATACCCACCAAACGTACGTGCCGTGATCTCATTGGATGACAGCAACGGTGTACCGGTAAAACCTATTCTGGATGCGGTAGGAAGCAACTTTTCAATGTTCTCCGCAAACACACCATATTGACTCCGATGCGCCTCGTCCGAAATGATAAGAATATCGTGATCTGGATAGATTGGTGGTTCATCTGGTTGGTTAAATTTCTGGATAAGAGTAAATATGAAGCTGGGATTTCCCTTCAGTTTATTAACAAGATCCGTTCCACTGGTAGCCATGAACTTCTTACCCTCTGTCTTGCCCAAAAGTCCACAAGCCTCGAAAGTCCCACAGATCTGTTTATTTAATTCATCTCGGTCCGTCAGAACAACGATCGTAGGAGACCCTGGGAATTTGCGACGGATCTTCTGTGACAGGAAAAGCATCGAATAGCTCTTGCCTGAACCCTGGGTATGCCAAAACACACCCAGCCTTCCTTCTCTGAGCTGACGTTCACCGTAGGCTTTTATGGCTTCATTGACTCCAAGATACTGATGGTTCCTGGCCAGAATCTTTACGGTTTTCCCATCTGAGTGGTCAAACAGAATAAAGTTCTCATAGAGATCCAGAAAGTTCTCCTTTTTGCAAATACCGCGCAGCATGGTTTCAAGCGCAACACTACCCGCGTCATCTTCCGATAGACGTTTCCATTCATGGAAGAATTCATATTTACTTCCCAGAGTACCTACCTTCGCCTCCATACCGTTGGAGAGCATGAGAAAAGCATTGTAATAAAACAGAAACGGAATTGTATCCTGATAATCGGTATAGTTGTCAGTATACGCATTCTCCACGTCCATATCGTTCCGCTTCAGTTCAATGAACAGTAATGGTAATCCATTTACAAAACCGACGATATCAGTCCTGCGGCGGTAAAGGTCACCATGAATTTTCAGCTCCTTAACCGCCAGAAAGTGGTTGTTTCTTGCATCATTGAAGTCAATTATCATCGCTTTTTTGATTTCTGTTTTTCCATTAGGTTTTTTCACCGTCACTGGTATCCCGTCACGGATGAAGAAATACTTTTCTTCATTGATCTGCAGAAGGGATTCGGAAGAAATATACGACGTTAGTATTTGACGTGCCTCTGTAATCTGGACATCAGTAAGCCAAGGATTCAGCTTTTTCAGCGCAATATTAAAGTACCGCCATAACACTATCTCATGGTAATCCTTCCTGCCCAGTGTCCCATTTTCACCCAGGACCTCCGTGTTGTAGGCAAAGACAACATCCCATCCCAACTCATCATGCATCAGAGCGGCAGCGCTGTCCTGAACCAATACATTTTCAGAATACTCATATTTC
>ONTX01000504.1 GCA_900320825.1 uncultured Lachnospiraceae bacterium
CAAGCGAAATGGTCTCGTACAGATTCTCCTGAGTCAGTTTTCCGCTTCTGCAGATAATGCGCGTATTGTAGAAGTTTGGAATATGCGCCCTAATACGGTCATCCATCTCTTCTTTATCAAGATTATCAACAACCACGATACATGGGTTTGTATGTTTGAAATCATCTTCAACGATATTTCGATTTGCTTCGATCTGTTCACTTATAATTGTGTAAGTCTCATCATTACATCCGAAAACAACCGTGTGATACCGCTCTGCAATCTGAGAACGACCTTTCTTAAGCGTGCTGAGTTTCTCTTCGAGTGCGTTGTTGATGATGGAAATCAACATGCCGGTAAAAACAAGACCGATTACGGTAACTATCGCCATAGGCACGATCAACCGGATACCCTCGGTTCCAGATATCGTTCCAGGATCAAGCAGATGCAAGAAACTTTCCCAAACGCCTTCGCCGACTGAGTTTGTACCGTTAAAGATCCACGAAATGAAACCGAAGACCAGCATAACAAGCAGAATAAAGACAAACAGCATAATAAACTGCTGGGTTGCACCATGAGACAAGTGGTTGTCAAACCAATAAGCTATTTTCTTTTTCCAAGTTTTCCTCTTGCGCTGTTTAAAAGTATGCATCTCTTTCCCCGACTATCTTGCTTGAGTACATGCTTTCTCGGTTTCGTGATGTTCCTTAACAGAAATCTGATTTATCCCTTAATGTCTCCAATAATCTGAATTGAATTATAATGGTGACTACAATCAAAAATAAACTCGACATTATTTGCTTCGCCTACATTCACAACTCTAGTATAACGATCTATCTTCACTTGATACTTTCCTGGAATCAAGTTATATGTAAGCTTATTATCGGTCGACACGGCATAAGTTGCACCACTATCTATTGACTTATAATCACTTAATCTTACAATCGAATACTTGAATTTCACAGGTTTAGATGGACCTATCATGTGTAAAGTGAAAACGATTGTACTTGACTTATTGCTTTTAGCAGAATCTTTTTTTGCTGTTTCTTTATGCTTTGAGTTTTTGGCATTATCTGAACCTTCAGAGCGATCCTTAATATATATTTGATTAAAAAAGCCAGAACAATCGAATGTAAAGTCTATTATTTTTCCATTTTCAATTTTCACTTCTCTGGTATATGAGTTGACATAAATCGTATAAACTCCTTCGTCTAATTCGTATTCGAAGGTTTTCTCCACTGTTGATGCAGTTGTTTCTTGTTCGTCAATCTCTTCATCCTCTCCCCACTCGTCATCTTCATCTGCATTTTTAACTATTGAAAAATCACAATCCCGTGGCTCAGCAGGACCAATAAAATGCATTACAAAATTATATGTAGGAGAATCATCCTCAAAGAGCGAAGAATAGTCATACTCTGGTTCAGCACTGTCATCTTCTTCTGAATCACGATTATTTGGAAGTACAATTTTCTTAACTACCATCGCTTCAGCTTGATTATTATCGTTTGATGTAGTACGACTAGACAATGTTTTTCCACAAAAACGGCAGAATATTGAATCATCATCAATCTGCTTCCCACAATAAGTACAAAACATGCAATTCTCCTTTTTTAGGCAGCGCTGATTACTTATAATAGTAAACAATAATCTTTACGTTAGATTTAAATTTTGCTCCTTCATCAAACGTTGAATTACCATCCACAGTTATTTTTTCAATTTTGTCAGTTTTAGTAAAGAAAATTGCGTCATCCTCTAAACTTGATAGAGAAATATTAATAAACCCGGCATCTTTTAACATTTTGACAATGTCTTCATAGTTTTTTCCTTTGGCGTATTTAGATGAAAACGGCATCTCGATATCGACAGCCTTAGCATTTGCGTTCTTCTTCGTGTTTATAATAGAAAGATACTCTTCTCTTTTCTTGTTCCATGCATCTGTAGATGAGCTCGAATAACCATCATCCATACGAAGTTGATTTGCATAAACTAAGGCTGTGTCATAATCACCTTGATTTATGTATTCAACGACCTGGCTTTCAATTTTCTGTAACTCTTTCTCGCGCGCATTATGTTTTCTTTTATCTCCGCTGAAGACTGCAGAAGGGAGAAACGCCATAAGCACCAATAATCCAAAAAGAAAAACTAGAAACATGTAGTTTCGTTTGTCTTCCTTTGTTTTTGCATCAATTTTATACTTAGCTAAATCGTCTTTTGATTTTTGGATACTCTCACGATGTTGGAGATGTGTTTTTTGGAGATTCTCAA
>ONTX01000503.1 GCA_900320825.1 uncultured Lachnospiraceae bacterium
AGGTCTGGTATCGGTGCAATAGGTGATCTTGATACCCTTTCTTGCGGGACCCAGCACCATCTGAGGCGTGTAGGTAATGCCTTCCGCTTCAATGGTCTCACCGTTCTGCAATCTGCTCCAGTATTCAAGAGGAATATTACCCGCAACAGCCGCATCTCTGTCGAAGCGTCCCGTGCGGTCAATCTCAAAAGTATATCCGTAGCACAAAACGCTGTGATTGACCTTGAATGCCTTCAGTCTGTATCCGAACAGTTCGAAGGTTTCTTCGCCCCCTCCAAACTCAATGAGTTTTACTTCAAAAGGAAGTTCCGGGGCTATTACCCTCAAACCGACAACCGTCCTTTCAAGCCCCTTGGGACCTATTATGGTAACAGGTTCCGTTCTGTCCTAATTGGCCATATCCAGAAGCAGTCCCGGAAGTCCGCTGATATGGTCTGCATGGTAATGGGTAAAACAGATCACGTCTATTGGATTGGGGCTCCAGCCTCTTTCTCTCATTGCAATCTGAGTGCCTTCTCCGCAGTCTATGAGAAGTGAACTGCCGTTATATCTGACCATGAGTGAGGTCAGCCATCTGTATGGAAGCGGCATCATTCCGCCTGTGCCGAGAAGTGTTACATCTACCATTTAAAACTCCAAAATCCTTTATTACATGAGGTTTACGCTTTTTTGCGTATCCACATGATATTTGCATCTTCCTTGGGATCTTCGTAAAAGCCGGGACGGATCCCTTCGCTCACAAAACCGGCTTTTTCATAAACTCTTATAGCAGCCTCATTGGAAACCCTGACTTCAAGAGTAAACTCTTCAACTCCCGCTTCCTTTCCGGCTTTTAACAGTTCCTCAACAAGCAAACTGGCAATTCCGTGATTTCTGTATTCGGGAAGAACCGCCACATTGTCGATATCTCCCTCACCGCAGACAATTCTCATTCCGGCAATACCGGATACCTTCTTTGCCCCCTTATCATCCGTAACTTCAGCCACAAGATATAAAGCATCGCTTTCCTTGATAAGATGGCTGAACTCTCTTGCGGACCAGGGTCTCGAAAAGCATTGTGTTTCGATATATGCAAGAGGTGCGATATCGCTTACGCCCATCCGTCTGATCTTAACGCTTTCTATGTTTCCCATACTCTTCCCCCTCACTGTCTGAGATCGAAATTTTTTGCGCCTTCCCTTTCTGCCTGGGATACCCTTAAATAAACAGGGCTGTGATCTTCTGCCTTAACATACTTATTCTCTGCGTACATCAGTGATCCCAGTACAGCAACGGATGATGCATTCTGCCTGTTAAGATGAGCGGGAGCAAAGGAAAAAGGTACTTTAACATTCTCATCTATCACTTCGTGATATGCATCGCTGCCATCGCCTAGGAAGATCACTTCTCTTCCCATGTCATTAACCGCATCGATCATCTCAGTCACTGCCAAAGCTTCCTGTTCTCTGTGCACTTTCAGTCTGCCTTCTTCAAAACCATACAGTGCAGAATACACCTGGTCTCTTCTTGCATCCATCATAGGACATATCAGAGCCGATGCCCCCCAGAAGTTAAAAGCAAGTCCTTCCAGCGTGGGGACTTCGATAACCGGGATTCCCACAGCCTGGGCTATGGCCTTGGCAGTAGCGGAACCTATCCTTAATCCGGTAAAAGAACCGGGGCCCGCTGATATGGCAACCGCATCAAAGGAACCGGGTTCAGAATCCGTAGCTTTGCATATCTGATCCACCATGGGCAGAAGAGTCTGTGAATGTGTTTTTTTAAAATCCGTCGATGATGAAGCAAGTATCACACCGGTGCTTCTCGGTTCACCTTCCCAGATGGAAGCGCTTGCTACAAGTCCCGACGAATCAAGTGCCAGTATTTTCATTTCCTGCTAACCGTGATACGTCTGTAATCAAATCCTTTATCGTTATCTCTCTCAATAGAGATGGTAGTTATATGTTCCGGAAGGTACTCTCTGATATTGTCTGCCCACTCGATAAGGCAGGTACCCTTTCCGTAAAAATAATCCGTGTAGCCTATCTCTTCCATTTCCATGGGGTCTTCGATCCTGTAGGCGTCATAATGGTAAAGTTCAAGCCGTCCGCCTTCGTAGATCTGCATGATGGTAAAGGTGGGGCTGCTGACATTTTCGGTGATGCCCAATCCCTTTGCAAAGCCCTTGGCAAAAACAGTCTTGCCGGCTCCCAGATCCCCATCCAGGGAATATACGCTCCCCGCTTCAGCTTTTTCCCCAAATTTCACTCCAAGTTCAAAAGTCTCATCGGATGAAAAAGTTTCGTATTTTTCTACAGATGCATTGCTAATCATGTTCATCCTCTGATCTTCACCCTGTCCGGAG
>ONTX01000496.1 GCA_900320825.1 uncultured Lachnospiraceae bacterium
ACTGTTCTCAAAAGACATATGGGTAATCTCAGAATATGAGACTACCGCGCGTGATAACGGATACTGGTTCTATAAATATATCCGTGAAAACCACCCTGAGATCAAGTCCTATTACCCTATAAACTCCGGATCAGCTGATTATAAGAAGATCCGGCCGTTAGGAAACACAGTCCGTTACGGTTCATTTAAGCACTTTATGCTGTTCTGGGCAGCATCATTTTACTGCAGTTCAAGTTCTGTCCAGGGTTTTCCCTATCCGAGGATCTGTGAAGACATCGTATTGAGGGGAATGCACGGATTCAAGTACATATTCCTGAATCACGGTATCACCAGAGGTTACAGCCATATCGTAAATGCCAAATCGACCAATTACGATCTGCTTATTACATGCGCAGCACTCGATAAGAAGATCATGATGGAAGACAACGGCCAGCCTGAAAGCAAAGTTGCATTGACCGGTTTTGCAAGACATGACAATCTCGGAAACGAACTGTATGACCCTAAGCTTATTCTGATCATGCCAACCTGGAGAGAATACCTCTGCTACCGCAATGAGATATCCAAAGACAGAATAGATGCTGTTACAAAAGAGTTTTTAAACTCCGATTACTATTCCAATTACAACGGGTTACTGAACAGCAGTGAGTTTATAGATTATCTTGAACAGAATGATATGCGGTGCGTTTTCTATCTGCATCAGAACGCGCAGGTCTATTCGGAATACTTCCATTCTTCCTCTGACCGCATCACGATCGGCTTAACGGAGAACTACGATATCCAGACTCTTCTGAAAGAAGCAGCAGTTCTGATCACAGATTATTCCAGCGTATATTTTGATTTTGCTTACATGCATAAACCATTGCTTTACTTTCAGTTCGACAAAGAAACATTCGAAGAAAAACAGTATGCGCCCGGAAAGAATTACAGTTATGAAGCAAATGGTTTCGGCGATATTTGTTACAGTATGGACGAACTTATCGCAAAGCTTCTTGACCTGAAGGCCAATAACAATACTATGGAAGATAAATATTCAAAGCGTGTAGACGGTTATTTTGAATTCTTCGACCACGATAACCGCGAACGTATCTTTCATGCAATCGTAGATTTGATTAAATAATGTGCAGCAGAGATCAGCAGCCGGAGGTATTTCTTTGAGCAACAAATTATTATCTGCAATAAGAAAGACAAAGCGTCATTTTATTGTTAAGAGATTCAAAAGACGTCTTTCTAATAAGGACTTCACTTTAATTACGCAGAATTGTGTCGGAGGAGTTATGTATTCTACCCTTGGACTTGAATTCCTTTCACCGACAATAAACATGTTTATCGAAGATGAGAATTTCGTAAAGCTGGTCGAAAACCTTGAATACTACATGTCTGTTCCGGCAACCGCAAAGCAGGACAGATATGTCGATCCGATCGATAACAGTATCGTGTATCCCAAAATACAGATTGATGATATAGAGCTTTGTTGTTTGCATTATAAAGATTGCAATGATGCTATCGCGGCATGGGAAAGACGAAGGAAACGTGTAAACCTTGAGAATGTATTTGTAATCGCCAATACCTGGAATATGCATGATAATAGCCGATTAATCGAACGGATAACAAAGACTAAATATAAGACCGTTATTTTTACAGACGGCAACTATCCGTTTAAAGAGTGCATAAAGTTAAAAGGGGATTTCTGGACTAAAGATAAAAGAGGGATAATCCGCCCCAATCTCACTGATTATGATAAATATACAGGCTATAAATATTATGAAGAGCAATTCGACTTTGTTGATTGGCTGAATCAAAAGTGAGTGTTTCAACTGAACAATACTGAAACCACTTGGTTATTTTGTGCTGCGGCTAAACTTCTTAACAACTTTCGAAACAAACAATCTATGGACTATATTATTCTTGATGATAAGTAAGAATATCAGATATGCAGTTACGGAAGTGAATACTGAACATATAATGATCAGCAGATTATTGGCAAACAGATATTTGAACAGCAAACAGCAGCCCGTAACTATAACTCCGCCGACAGCGGATATTAACAATTGTCTTATGATCGAGACCTTAATGATCCTTCTGGCCATGATCGCACCAAACGAACATACGATCACTTCGGATATCAGAGTCGTGACCGCTGCAACGGTATAATTGAATCTCGGGATCAACAAAATATTAAGAATGATATTGATCAGTGCTGAAGCAGCCAACAGTATAAAAGTACTGTTTTCCTTTCTGTGAGGGATCAATATGGCATTAACATTAACATTGCCGAGAGTGGAGAAGATCAAAGCTATTGACAGGATTATAAGCGGCATCTCGGCATCACTATACTTCCCTCCCGATAAAACCATAAGAATGTGACGGCTCAGAATGGCCAGACCGACAGAAGCCGGAACAATAAGGATCGAGACCGCTTCAAATGTCTCGCCGACAATGTTTTTTATTTCCTCATCCTTTTTCTTAAGAACATATAAAGAAATTCTCGGAATCGTTACAACAACGATCGAATTGATCATTTGCTTAATAACACTGTAGATCTTGGCTGCAGCGCCATAGATCGCGACATCCGTTTCTGTTTTCAAAATGCCCAGGATCGTAACATCAGAATTAACATATATAACTGTAACTATTGCCGACATAAACAAAACCAGGATAGGTCTCATATGCCTTATCATCGCTTTGTTCAAAACAGGTTTGGGACTAATCCCGTATTTCTTTCTGACATAAAAGAAATTCAAAGCGTTAGCGAAAACTGTTCCGGAAACACTGACAAAAGAATAAGGAATAACGTCTTCCGGTTTTCTCACAATAAGGAACATCAGGATCAGTGAAATGACATGACATGCCAGCGATCTTTTTGTAATGTAACCATAATCTTCATATATGACGTTTATCCAATCTGTTCCGATCGTAGTAAACAAAGTCGAGAGCGACAGGATCAGAACAATAACCCTGTATGTCTCCAGCTTGCTCCAAAAGAAAGATAATACCAGTAATACTAAATATGCAAAAAGCGTAGATAAAAGATTGATCGTAAAGATCTCGTTTGAAAACTCTTTTATTGCCTTTTCATCTTCTCTGACACGGGCACCTTCTCTTCTGGCGTAATTGCTGATTCCAAGACCGGCAAGGAGCGCGATGTAACTGCTTATCGAATGTGAAAAAGTATATGCGCCATAACTTACTGTGCTTAAAGTCCTGTATATGTAAGGAAAAGTTATTAACGGAAAAACAATGCTCACGCATGTTTTGATAACATTGTAAACAGCATTTTTACGTATTGATGTGTCAGTCTTATTGTTCATAAAATCAACTTCACTTATATATAGAATCTTACTGCATATGTTTTATCAAGACCTTGGTAGATCTGACTATGTTCTTTGTGACAAATACTTTCTTCTTGTAATCGCTGTCAAAGAGAGTGTTCGTAGCCGCATCCTCCAAATGCAAAATGTATATGTCAGGCGAGTAGATATTATGAAGACCCGCATGGACAATATCAATAAACAGGATCTCTTCCTCCCGGTATAAAAATGTCTCAGGAGAAAAACCTCTTAATCGATCAAAAAAAGACGGAGTAAATATCAGGCAGCATCCATGTAAGATAACATCTTTATGCTCTGTCTCAAAAAACG
>ONTX01000495.1 GCA_900320825.1 uncultured Lachnospiraceae bacterium
GGTTGCTTTTTGTAACTTCGTCTATATTTAGAGGAAGTATTTTTGCCATTTGTCATTTAACATACCCCCTCGTTAAGCGACAATTTGTTTATTATGTTTACATGTATCAATTAACAAACACGGTATAATCATATTCGTCATTTTGAGATACTAAATCCCTTTCAAGAAGGGACGCCATATAACTACCATACGAGACAGAGGTGTATCTATCTTTTCTGTTAGAACCTTGTTCGTGGATTACGATTACCCCGGTCTCTGGTTTCTTTTCATATACCAACGATGTGGTTTCTGATAATAATGCTTGTGTTTCCAAGAAAGGAATTTCATAGAAAAATTGTCCATCAGCGTCTTCTGATGAAACGTATTCCTTCATATTTGGAAGGATTTCTTCCTGTGCCTGTTCAAACGGAATGAGGAAATCTATTCGCTTTTCGGCAAGTACCCTTCTAAAGTCTATCGCTATATCGGAGTTTAGTTTTTGCGATGCGTTAATTGCAAATATCCTTGGCTCCGCTCCCTCAACTCTAATACGGTTAGCAATATTATCGTCATTCATACACGTTAACGCCGGGTATTCAATCCTTCTTTCTTCGTCATATAATGGTCTTGCAAGTATATCGTAAACTGCAATCAATTTGTTATCCTGTCGGCTTTTTGTCCGATAGCTCTAACAGTTGTTGTTCCTGTTAGTTCAGCGTATCTTTTCACCATAAGTTTCCTTTTAGGCGGTGCGGACTCTTGGATAAATTATATTCTGCAATGTTGATTATTTTTAACAAAACAGACATTTGTGTTTATAATAGACAACATTTCAGGTTCATTATCTACGCGTTGCACATGACTGTACTTTTAAATACAACCTTCTGTTCGGGTTCACATTTCAGCGTTCCCGCTTTTTCCGCACTAATAATTCAAGCTGTTTCCATGCTTGAACGGCATCGCTACCTGCGTTACGAGTATCAAGACAGATGTAATCTGCATTGAAGTCAATATACAACTGCCTTATCTTTAGCGCTTGTTTTTTTACTTCGCCACCTTGTACATGCCCCATGAATGGGACAACTCTTCTAAAACCATTATTGACAATCATCTCGTTAGATGAATCACTTTTGTATGTTGTTATTTCTGGCAATAATCTTATACAACTGAAAACAGAATTATCGTTGTTACTATTCTCAACAAATGCCATATCGCAAGAGACAATCCTAACTTCATTCTTTTGTTTTGGAATATCATAAGGGTTTTTCCTGTTACTCAAAACATCTATAAGCGTTCTCGGATAGAATGGCTGTTTGCAGTTTTGGTTTTGTTGCAGTAACGTATATGTGAAGAATGCATGTCTGTTTTCTTTCACTCTTGCATTCAAGAATTCAAGCTGCCATGTCATCGGATCCTGTTTCTTCTTTTCCGTTTGGAAGTACCGCATTGTCTTAATCTTGTGCTTAATGGCGACAGATTCGTCAAATGCCAGAAGGCAGGAAGGTTTCCCTTTGAGCATATCGTCAAACGTTCTGTCAACGATTCCCCACATCCAGTTGCCATTGTCATACCAACTTGAACTAATGTAAATGTCAACGTTTTCTTCTTGCAATTCTGGAATATTGGTATAGTAATCGTCCTTCATGTAAGGGGTCTGCCTTACGATTTGGAATGGCGAAAGAATACTGTCGTCAATGTTCTTTTTGATTTGCCTGAACTCTTCACGTATGATTACATTAGAACGATACCCCCTCGCATTTTCGCTTGCAGGTACAACAGTTATCGTGCTGTTGTTTTTGAAGAAAACAATTATTTCGCTCTGATTATCTTTAATCCGCTTTATCTCATTGCGCAATTTCGGAGACATGTTCATAAGCTCTTTTTGTATCTTCTCCGAGATAATCAACTTCGATTGTCCCTTCGTGCTTGACGCAATGACTATCATTGACCCCGGATACAATATACATCTGCAACATGCATATAGGGCAATGATGAACGATTTGGCTGACGCTCTACTTGCTATGACAACAAAGAAATTGCTTATTCCCATCAGATAGAGCATTATCGTTTGGTAAAGAAACAATTTAATGCCAAGATAATCTGTAGCAAATCTATGAAGATTCCTTCTGAAAAATGTTATCCAATCTATGAAATGTGCGACATTCTTTTCACTTCCAAGAAAAGAATCAGAAGGGAATCTTTTGTATAATACTCTCTGCTTTTCATCCAAACCTTCACTGACTTTACTCACTCTCGTTTTACTCATCGTCAGTCAAATCTTCCTCGTCCTTAACGTAATATTCACTATCTCTATCAGAGGTTGAGAACATTAAGTTTTTTAACGGGCGAGTTAAGAACCTCGTAAAGTATTCGCCAAGACCGTCAAAATCTTTATGGCGTTCTTTATTTTTGTAGTATTCAGCAGGAGTATATTGTTCTATAGTTTGAGCATTTACACCAATTGAGAATTCTTCTTCGTTTGTGCTTTCTCTTGCTGTTTTTAATCCAGCTTGCGTAAATGTCTTTCTGTATGATTCTGTAAGTTTAATGTAGTCGTCTGTTCTGCCACCTTTCATAGCGTTTGTTTGTTGCATTTTTGTTTGGCAGAGATCCATGATGAAGATTTCCTGATTGCTATCACAGTCAGGGTTAGCTTTTTTCAGATAGCGATAATGTTCCTCCAAAGCCTTA
>ONTX01000493.1 GCA_900320825.1 uncultured Lachnospiraceae bacterium
GGGTTGGAAAGACAATTGCGAGTATTTCACCGAGCTTGTCATGATTCTTAATCACAAATCCTGGGAATGGTACGGCAGAGGAAATGAGAAACTGGCTGAGCTTTACAGCGAACTCTATTACGAGGCCAGCGACTGGGGATATACGAATCTCAAGGGTGATGAACTGGATTATTTCTGGCGGACACTTGATTGAAGCAAGGGAGGGCATGGATGAAACAGTTGACTTCATACGCAAGAGCGGCAGGCTATCTTAATAAAATATTCGATCTTCTAAATGGCAGGTATTTTGAAAGTGCACTTTCAAGGCCTGTCATTACTATTCAGTCGACGCCTCGCGCTTTCGGGTCATACACACTTTATGATGCATGGAGTGTTGACGGTGTGCAGGGAATGAGGGAAATCAACATCGGTGCGGGAACGCTGAGCCGTCCGATCGAGAATATTGTGGCTACTCTCCTTCATGAGATGTGCCATTATTACAATGACTGCAACGGCGTGAAGGATTGTAGCCGTGGAAACACTTATCACAACCTCAAGTTCAAAGAGCTCGCAGAGAAATGTGATCTACATATCGACCATGATATGACCTACGGCTGGTCGATCACATCTCCGACCGATGCACTTGTTGAATTCTGTGTTGAACACAATCTGACAGAGATCCGGCTCAGCCGTAACGATGGGATGGCGCTCGGAGGTACAGGAGCCGGTAGTACTGGAACGCACTCAGGGACGTCTACAGGGGCTACAGGAAGGAAGAAATCCAGCAGTCGGAAATACTACTGCCCTTGCTGTGGAATGAGTGTAAGGGCAACCAAGGTGGTCCACATTGGATGCCTGGATTGCCAGGAACCACTTCTTCCGGCGGCGTAGTTTTTTCCCGTGAAATGAGGAATGCACGGGCATTATTCCGTGCATTCCTTCTGGCCAAGACAGTACCAATATAGCGGATGTGCCAGAATAATTGTTTTCAAGGTTTATATTCCTTTTTTTGTGATACAGAACTAGAGGTTCGTTTTCTTTGATACTACACGAGGAGGATAATGTGACATACGGGTATTGCCGAATCAGTAAACCGACCCAGAGTATTGAGCGTCAGGTTAGAAATATAAAGGAATCTGATGATACGGCGAAGTTAATCAAAGAGGCTTACACAGGCACGACACAGGAGCGTCCTGCATGGCTGAAGCTCCGTAAGGTATTAAAACCGGGTGATACTGTGATCTTTGATTCCGTCAGTAGAATGTCGAGAAATGCTACCGAAGGTTTCCGGGAATACCAAGAACTCTTCGAATCCGGGATTAATCTCGTATTTCTGAAGGAACGCCATATTGACACGGACACATACAAGACAGCATTAAAGTCTGGAATAGAAATGACCGGTAACCAGATTGCAGACATCTATATCGAGGCTACTAACCGAGTCCTGATGATTCTTGCAAAGCAACAGATCGAACTTGCTTTTCTTCAGGCAGAGAAAGAAGTCGAGGATCTGCATCAGCGTACTTCTGAAGGGATGAAGACCGCAAAGCTTGCTGGGAAACAGATTGGCCGTCCTGCCGGTGCTATAGTTGTTACAAAGAAATCTATTCATGCTAAAGCAGTGATTATCCAGCACTCTCGGGATTTTGGCGGCACGCTGAATGACCCCGATGTGATCAAACTGATTGGGAATATTAGCCGGAATTCATATTACAAATATAAACGCGAACTAAGGCAGAACAAATAAAGCAGTCAGTAAACATGCAAAATGCGGGGAATTTTGTTCTCCGCATTTTGCATTAGATGAGTGACTATAAGATCATTACACAGCTGAAGAGGAAGATTCTTTTTTAGTCTCTTGATACTCCGAAAAGTTGATCACATTAGAAGCCACCTTTGAATCGTCCAAAGTTATAGGCCCGTCTTCAATGTCAGTAGTCTCAGAAATCTTAGTTTCGATTTCGTCCTGTTCTATGTGTTGTTTCCGATTAAGTTTTCTTATCTGTTTCTTGGCCCAAGGAATAGTATGTTGATTGAATACTGGCCAGACTTTGTAATACAGAATACCTCCCAAATCGCGTATCGCATAATATGCTTCTATGCAAGACCGAATTAAGCCGGTGTAGGAGTTGATCTGATCATTTCTTAGGGCTTTCATTTGAAGCTTGTACTCGCGCTCTTTTTGAGCCTCTTGTGCTGAAAACTGTAGTAGATCTTTGTCAGTGAATGCCACCTCAAGATCGACTGGCCCCTGCAAAGAGTTATCACTATCTGAGAATTGTAATCCTTTTTGAATTCCGTCATGATCCTTATCCTCTGCTAGATGTGTCCCCGGTTTTTGACGGATTTTGTAATATTTTTCGTTGTTCACGTTAGCGCTCATTTTTTCCTCCTATTTTTATTATTGATAGCTCCCTGGTAATTGTACAGGAACCGGTGGACTTCTTTATCGTCAGCATCCCATTCGTTCTCGTATCGGCTATCCGCCCATGAAGTTTTTCCCGTTTCCCGAATATGCAATTTTCCATTAGTAATAGTGTAGGTCCTGTCCTGCGTGTAGTTTCGCTGGCTGTTGTGGGTCTGAATAGTGAAACCTTCATTTTCTTCTAGCATCTGTTGCCGATTTTCCTTGGTAAGCCGCATGTTTTCTCCTTTCATTCTTTTTGGACACCAACAAGTATTTTGGGATCACATCATTAGGAAGTTAGAAGTTAATGCGCGATACATTCAGGCATTTCTTTTAAGAAGCTCAGTTACAATTCTTTCCTTCTTTTCCACCTCACTTTCCAGAAAACTGATCTGATTGACAAGACCCAACTTTTTGCTGAAGTCTGGATCTTTCTGCATTTTGGTAATTAACCGGCAAGAGTACACTCTTTTTCTTACGGTATTCATCTCATCCCCTCTTTTCTTTTGTGGTTATATTGTACTATTA
>ONTX01000490.1 GCA_900320825.1 uncultured Lachnospiraceae bacterium
AAAAGCGTAACTCCATTACCGGATTATATGTTAACAGTTCAGTTTTCCGAGGGAGTAACAAAAAAATATGATTTAAATGCACTGATTGAAACGCATTCTATGTTTTCTCCGCTCAAGAAAAATCTCGAGCTTTATTATTCTGCATACGTTGACGTTGGTGGATATGGTGTGGTATGGAATGACGACATTGACATCGCCTGTGATGAACTATTTTATAATGGGAAAGAAATCAAAACACCTTTTGACGGTCTGATGGCTTTGAGCGATGCCACTCAGCTCTGGGGGCTGAATGAAAGTACTCTGAGGAAAGCTATAGCATATGGCAAACTGATCAACGGGCAGGATGTCTGCAAATTCGGAAAGCAGTGGGTTGTATCAGCCAAGGCGATGGAAAGAGAATACGGAAAACCGATCACTGCTTCTTCACAAACTCAAGTCCCATTGAAACCCTAATCTTATTGCCCATAAGAGTCGTCTCAATCTCAGCCAACCTTTTATGCTTTTTGATCCTTTTGATCTCACCTTCAAGACCCATAAGAGGTCCCGCAACGATCTTTATCTTATCGTTTTCATCAATCTCAGCATAGGAAAGTCCCACTTCGTAAGCGGTATAGGGATTATCCTCGCTTTCAGCGCATTTTCCCAGAAGCCAGGTAAGCCACTCTTCTTCCTCTTCGTTAAGAGGGAAGAAGAAGTCGTCCTCTTTTCCAAGCATCTTGGTCATCTTGGGAACTTTTTTAAGCTCTGTGAAGAATTCTTCGGGATTTGAAGTTCTGACAAAGACATATCCGGGTAGGAGCTTTTGGTGAACATCTTTCCATACATCTCCGAATTTCTTCCTGACAAGACGCATGGGATGAAAGATCTCGGAATAGATTCCTTCAGAGACCATTTTTTCGATATATTCTTCCGTAAGTGACTCGCTCCCTGCGGAGACCTGAATCACATAGTAGTGTTCGGACATCCGGATATTTCCTCTTTATATTTAATACCCCCACACGAAGGTGTGGGGGCTTGGCATTCAGTATGTTTTACTTACAGATCATTCCTGCTTCTTAAGTGTTGATGTAACCTGGGGCTTTAAAGATACGACCTGGTTTCTGCCGTGCTCTTTGCCGTAGTAAAGATTCTCATCCGCCTGGGCAAGAAGTGTGTCGAGGGCATAACCGGGAGCATATGTCGATACACCCAGGGTCATGGTGAACTTCACTTCATTTCCGCCGTACTCAACGACATTGTCTTCGATCCTCTGTCTGATACGCTCTGCAACGGCATTTGCCGCATCTCTGTTTCCGATGATCAGGAGCAGAAACTCCTCACCGCCCCATCTGCAGACCATGTCTCCGTCTCTTACGCAGGATAAAAGGATCTCGGAAACCGCAACAAGAGCTGCATCGCCGCAGTCATGTCCGTATGTATCGTTGATCTTCTTGAAGAAATCGATATCACCCATTACCAGACTGAAGAAAGCTCCCTTTCTCTTGGCTTCTTCCATTGCCTTTTCAAGAGCCGCCTCCATGGTACGTCTGTTATAAAGCTTGGTGAGAGGATCTTCGCTTGCCTCGATATCAAGTGTCGCATTCTTATCCTCAAGATTGACGATGGATTTACGGTATATCAGCACAAAGAAATGTGACATCCAGATGATGAGCTGGAATGCAAAGAATATGTTAAAGAGGAAACCTATGGAGGTCTGTGCAGGAGAAAGCTTCACAATGGGAACAAACATCCTGCTGATAAAGAACGTTACAAAGAAGACGGTAACGGTGATAAGCGACCACGCGAGAGGTCTGAACGTATGGTCATCTTCCCCACCAACGAACATGTTAAGGTAATAGTAAAGGGGAATGAGTCCGATAACATATGCATAGAATCCGAGATCCCATCCCACAATGAATACGGTAAATATCATCTGAACATTGATCTCGAGGAATGTAAGGAGATATCCCTTAAGGACCTTTCCTTCCTTGACTTCGTTAAAGCAGTATGAATAAAACGCCGTAACGATTATGTTATAAAGGGAAAGCTGCCAGACGTTCATCAGATGGTAAAGAATAACCATCATTATATGAACAGCAATGATACCGATCTCAAGGATCTGAAGGATCTCCTGATTATTGACACCTTCTTCACCCGTGATCACACGCTTTATGACGCTTGTATTTTTCTTCTTTTCGACTTGTTCAGACATTAACTGTCCCTACCGATTCGAGAATGTGATCTGCATTTGCACAAATCCAATGTAATTTTAGCATAATCCAAAGATTAAAACCACATATTTTTTGAAAGTATTTTCTAAAACTTTTCAAGATTCTTCCGCAGTGCGTCATCCGGATATTATGTTGATCATTTCACCAAAATATGAGAAATAGTTCGGGAAGGTCTTCTCACAACATAAAGGATCCTCTATCACGATATCGTCTCTGTAAAGTCCTGCCAGAGAAAACCCCATTGCCATGCGGTGGTCGTGGTATGTTTTGATGAAGGTTTTATCACTTTCGGCCCCTGAGTTTACGCCAGATTCGATCACTATCTCATCCCCCTCTTCCGATGCGTCCACTCCCATCCTTTTCAGTTCGGTTACAATTGCGGTTATGCGGTCACTTTCCTGAAGCCTGATGTGGGATATACCGGTGATCCTGATCTTTCTGTTTAGGAAAGGTGCTATTGCAGCCAGGGTGATGGTCTGATCTGAGCAGGTGGACATATCAATGATTGTTTCACCGCTCGTTTTGCTTGTATTATCGGATTTGTAGGGCATGACCTTTATTCCCGCATCTGTATCCTCAGATGCGATAATACCGAGATCTTCAAGGATTCTGACAAAACCTGTATCTCCCTGCATTGATGTCTCGTGAAGATTCTTAAGAATAACAGTTCTGTTAACAATAGGGCTCATTGCCGCAAAGTAACATGCAGCAGAGGCGTCAGGTTCAACAGAATAATCGGAAGCGGTATAACCGGTAGGACTTACGATAAAACTCTTAGTAAGTTTGCTGTTTCCGGATGAACTTTCGCCCACGGATGCTTCTTCTACTTTCGCTCCGAAGGATTCCATGATCTTTCTTGTCATATCGACATAGGTAAGTCCATGGCTGCCTGTTACATTTATCTTAATATCAGTCTGTGATAAGGGGGCTGCGATAAGAAGGGCACTTAGGAATTGTGAACTCTTGTCTATATCGACGGTAACTTCATCCTTACCAAAGCCGTGAGGTCTTAAGACAAAGGGAAAGAATCCCTCTTCTCCTTCATACACAACATCGCATCCCATCTCAATAAGGGAATCGAGGAGTGGCTTCATAGGGCGCTTTTTCATCTGATCAGATGAATCCATATGGTATTCGCCACCATCGCAAAGCCCCAGAACAGCTGTAAGGAATCTTGCCGCGGTACCTGCTGAACCCACATTTATGTGTGCAGACTTATTGGGAATATCTCCGGCGCATCCGTAAACCTTTACACTGTATTTTTCTCGGTCCACTTCCGTGATTATCCCAAGACTGTCCATACAGGACAGAAAGCTTTCGGTATCATCGGAAAACAGTATTCCGTCAAGTTTGCAAACATCCATGGAGAGCATTGCTATAAGAAGCGCTCTGTTTGTGATACTTTTGGAACCGGGAACTTCTACGGATAGCACGCCCATATCTTCGGCAATCTTACCGGTGCAGGCTTTAACTGCGGGTACGTTTTTTCTGTGGGCAAGTCCGCCCGCGTCATACACAGAAACTTCTTTCTTATAGTAAACACTGGTAACAATCTCACCGTCAGAGCATTTTTCACCTTTTACAGTCCTGACGAGTCTGTATCCTGCCTTTTCATGGACATGTTTGCTTGCTTCATTTGTTGCCTGAATCTTTGCCTTTAATCTTAAAAGTCCAAGTTTTTTAAAGCAGACTTCTTCTGAGAACAAAGTTAATGCTTCGGTTCCGTAACCTTCGCCCGCAGGTGCATTGTCAGAGAAGAACAGGCCGCTTTCTCCCTCTAATGACTTCTTGTCAATATGCTGCACATACACGCAACCGATAGGAATGCTGCCTTCCTTAAGGCATACGATATACTGCCAGACCTCTCCTGTCTGTACCTTTTCTGAAAGCCATTTTTCATGATCTTCTCCGGTGACAGGTGTCCTGTAATAGAAATTCCTGACAGTCCTTTCGGAATTTCTCCACTCCAGGACCATATCGGTATCTTCCCGGGTTATTGGGCTCAAAATTATTCTGTTTCCGCTTATAATCTCCCTGTCCACTCAGGTTAATCCTCCTGCTAATGAATTCCCGGGCTTCTCTGCAGATTCTTCTGAAGGCATTTCTTCTTTTTCCGTTATCCCCTGCACCTCGGTTCCACGCATTCCGATTATCGGCGCCCCTTTACCCTTGAGGTAATCGCCGGTTATGGTGACGGTTCCGATATTGTCATCCTTGGGTATCTCGTACATGATATCCAGCATGTAATCTTCTATGATGCTGCGAAGTCCTCTGGCGCCGGTCTTAAGTTCAAGGGCTTTTTCTGCTATCTCTTCCAAGGCATCGTCTGCAAACTCCAGCTTAACTTCATCAAGTTCAAGAAGCTTCTGATACTGCTTAAGTATCGCATTCTTAGGCTCCACCATAATCTTGATGAGCATTTCTTTGGTGAGCTGCTGAAGAGTCGTTACTATAGGGAGACGTCCGATAAACTCAGGGATCATTCCGTATTTTCTGATATCCTCCGTGGTTACCTTTGAAAGGATATTAGGATCCTTGTCATATTCATCCTTAAGCTTCCCGCCAAAACCTATGGAATTGGTCTTGGATAGTCTTTCCTTAATGATGTCATCAAGTCCGGGGAAGGCACCTCCGCAGATAAAGAGGATATTCCGTGTATTTACCGTAGCAAGTGGAACCATAGCTCCTTTGCTGGATGCACCCACGGGGACCTCTACTTCAGAACCTTCCAGGAGCTTCAGCATTCCCTGCTGAACGCTTTCTCCGGATACGTCTCTGTGGTTTGAGTTTTCCTTCTTTGCTATCTTATCGATCTCATCAATGAAGACTATGCCATTTTCTGCTTTCTCCACATCATTATCTGCAGCAGCAAGAAGCTTGGATATTACACTTTCGATATCATCTCCGATATAGCCCGCCTCAGTGAGAGACGTTGCATCTGCAATGGCAAGGGGCACGTCAAGGAGCTTGGCAAGGGTTCTTACCATATAAGTCTTACCGGAACCGGTGGGCCCGATGAGAAGGATGTTGGATTTTTCAATCTCAATTGAATCCATTGAATCGGTGGCAACCCTTTTATAGTGGTTATAGACTGCAACGGACATTACTTTCTTGGCATGCTCCTGTCCTACGACATACTTATCAAGGCTCTCCTTGATCTTGTGGGGAGCGGGAAGATTTTTGATATCGATAAGAGGCTTTGAATCCGCAGATCTTTTCTTAAGCTTTTGTTTGTTGGGGATTCCACCGATTCCCTGAAGGTTTGCAAGGTTGATGAATCCGAAATTAGGGAAGGGTGAATGAGGTGCGGACTTGTCGGATGATTCGTTTGGCATCCCCGTGCTTCCACCGTTTTTGTTCTTCTCTGCTTCTTCAAGCATTTTCCTGAGTTCTTCATCAGTGGGAAGCATCTGGGAATTCAGCATTCCCTGGTAGTCGAACTGGGAAACCGTATCCATGGTCTTCTGCATGCAGTCCGGGCAGATACTGATACCACCGGGAAGCCTGAACATCTTTCCGGTCTTGCTCTCGGGGCGTCTGCATACGAAGCAGACATCCTCATAGGTGGATGAATCGGATTTTCCGGCGTCGCCGGTCTTTGATGCATCTTCATGACCTTCTGTAAGGTCTTCGGAAGTATCCTTTATATCATCGTTATTGTAATTATCGTTGTTCTCCATAGAAAGATACCTTTCAAATATTTACACA
>ONTX01000483.1 GCA_900320825.1 uncultured Lachnospiraceae bacterium
AATGAGATAATGGCACAGATCAGGGAAGATCATCCCGGAACAAAAGTCGTATGGAGAGTACATGTGGGCTGGAAATCGGCTCTTACGGACGACCCCATAATCCGCATGACACACGGTATAAACGATTCCATGACAGAGCCCCTCAAATACTGTAATGAAGTGGTATACATGGACCTGGGACATGACGGCGGCATCTCTGATATTTCTTTCATTGAAAACATGCCGCTTCTTGAATGCCTGATACTATCAGACGCAAGGATCACTGACCTTACGCCGCTGACAGGGTGCAAAAAACTTGAATGGCTTGAACTCATAAGCTGCGGCAGGATAAAGGATCTGTCCGTTATTGCGGATATGGACTCAATAAAATACCTGAATATAAGCTGGACACGGATAAGCGATATAAGCGGAATCTGGGATATGGATCTTGACCGTTTCAGCTGTATAGATAACGGAGTTCCGAAGGAAACAATAGAAGAATACAAAGAAACACACCCTGACTGTATGTGTGCTTTTTCCGGAAATCCCTACGGATATGCCTGGAGATATGACGATTACGGATATCACTACTTCTCATACTACGCACGTATGAGAGAAGTCTTCCGCTATGACAAAGGAAGTCCGGGCGGATTTAAATGGCCCGAAGAGACAGAAGAAACCCCGTAATGATTTACGGGGTTTTCTTTTTACGAAATTTTTTTCCTGCTATAGGTTACAAAATTATATTTAAGATCTGAAAAATACATATCGTCTGATGTATCCGTGATCTCCCATTCCTCATCGGAATCAAGATCATGGAAGTATGTATCCGCATCATATGCACGGTCTATACGTGTAACTATGGCTTTGTCACAATAGGGAAGAAGCTGGTCATAAACAGTGCCTCCTCCGATGACAAAGACTTCATCATCCGTATCTTTTACCATCTCAAGGACTTCGGATGCGCTGTGAGCAACCATTGCACCTTCCACACTGAATGCAGGATCACGGCTCATGATGATATTTGTCCTGTTTTTAAGAGGAAGTCCTCCGGGAAAAGTGGAAAGAGTCTTTCTTCCCAAAATGACAGTATGTCCGGTGGTAAGCTCCTTAAAATTCTTCATGTCTTCTTTTATCCTGACAAGAAGCTCACCCTTATATCCAATGGCCCAGTTTTTATCTACAGCAACTATTACAGTCATAATTCTCTCTTTTCAGACAGCAATGGGGATATTCTTTATCTGCTCATGATGCTTGTATCCGATAAGTTGGGCATCATCAGCGGTAAATTTATAAAAATCGTGAACATCGGGATTAAGCTTAAATTCCGGTGCGGGAAGAGGCTCTCTTTTAAGCATCTCTTCAATGAGGGGAATATGTCTGTCATAAATATGGCAGTCGGCAATCACATGTACAAGCTCTCCCACGTTCATATCGCAAACCTGTGCAAGCATATGTACAAGCACCGCATACTGAACGATATTCCAGTTATTTGCCGCAAGCATATCCTGGGAACGCTGATTGAGTATGGCATTCAGGGTAAGTCTGTCTTCACCTTTTTTCTGTGTGACATTAAATGTCATGGAATAGGCACAGGGGTAAAGATTCATTTCATGAAGATCCTGGAAAACATAAATATTGGTGAGGATACGCCTTGAGAAGGGATTGCTCTTAAGGTCATAAATAACCCTGTCCACCATATCCATCTTACCTTCGGGATATTCATGCTTTACGCCCATCTGATATCCGTAGGCTTTTCCGATGGAACCAGACTCGTCAGCCCATTCATCCCAGATGTGTGAATGAAGATCACCGATATTGTTGCTCTTCCTCTGCCAGATCCAGAGCATCTCATCGGTTGCGGATTTAAGCGCGGTGCGCCTGAGAGTCATGATGGGAAATTCCTTCGACAGATCATACCTGTTGACCACACCGAATTTCTTGATGGTGTAGGCAGGGGTTCCGTCTTCCCATTTAGGCCTTACCTTCTGGCCTTCCGTGCTGGTCCCGTTTTCGAGAATATCACGGCATGTCTCTATGAATACCTCATCAGCATAACTCATAATTAAAGATTCCTTTACTTTCTGTCGTCGTATTTGTCGCAGAGAGATGTGATCTGGTCTGCGAATCTTGCAATCTCCTTGTTGGGAGCACCTTCCATATTTTTGATGATGGACATGAGTCTCTGGCCTGCGGCAACAAGACGTGCATAAACACCGGATGCGATCTTTCCTGCAGCAGTCTTCTTCTCTTTTCTGACAGGAGGTGCCTCGTATGTAAAGCGTCCCGCAGCAAGATCAAACTCCGAACCGCTGTAAGGTGCAACAGCTCTCTGACCGTATTCGATCTTAAGTGTCTCCGCAAAAGAAGTTGCTACCTGATCTTCACCGTGTACGATGAATACCTTCTTGGGCTTTTCCTCAAACTGATTGATCCACCAGATAAGTCCGGATTTGCCTGCGTGTCCGGAAAGAGAACGGATCTGTCTGATCTGGGCTCTTACTTCTATCTCTTCACCGAAGAGTTTGACTGTCTGGGCACCCTCAACGATGGCACGTCCGAGAGTTCCGTTAGCCTGATATCCTACGAAAAGGATCGTACACTCAGGTCTCCAGAGATTGTGCTTTAAGTGGTGTCTGATACGTCCCGCTTCGCACATACCCGATGCGGAGATGATAACCTTGGGTTCTTCAATGAAGTTGATCTCTCTTGATTCCTCACTTGTGATGGCAAGCTTGAGTCCCGCAAAGGAAATGGGATTGATCCCCTGCTTTACAAGCTCCATGGCATCCTCATCAAAACAGTCCATACGGTTTGCGGTAAAGATCTCAGTCGCATCAACGGCAAGAGGCGAGTCAACGTATACGGAAAAATTATCATGACCCTTAATACGTCTTGCAACCTTGATCCTTCTGAGGAAATAGAGAAGCTCCTGGGTACGTCCCACGGCAAAGGAAGGAATAACAACGTTTCCGCCGCGGTCAAAGGTCTCCTGGATGATATCTCCGAGAACAGTCTCGAAATCCTCATCAAGCTTGGGATGATCCCTGTCGCCGTATGTAGACTCCATAATGACGTAATCGGCTTCTTTGGTGGGAATGGGATCCCTTATGATGGGCTGATTGGTATTTCCGATATCTCCGGAAAAACACAGTTTCTTCTGGTTGCCGTCCTCATCTATCCAGACTTCAATTGATGCGGAACCAAGCAGATGTCCGATATCGGTAAAGCGGATCTTGATTCCGTCGCACACTTCAACTTCCGCATCATAATGACACGAAACAAGTCTTCTGATGGCACCCTCAGCATCCTCCATATTGTAGAGGGGCTCTACTTCAGGGGCATCCTTGGTACGACGGTTCTTTCTGTTTTTGTATTCGGCTTCCATGAGCTGTATGTGTGCACAGTCACGAAGCATTATGGAGCACAGATCGCAGGTTGCATCGGTTGCAAATATCTGTCCCCTGAATCCCCTTGCATACAAAAGAGGGAGCAGACCCGAGTGGTCTACATGTGCGTGAGTCAGAAATACATAATCGATCTGAGACTCGGGCACAGGGAGCGGAACATTTTCAAAGGTATCGATACCCTGCTCCATACCATAGTCAACCAGAATGTTTTTGCCGCAGGCTTCAAGAAAATGACAGCTTCCGGTAACTTCATGAGTAGCACCGACAAATATCAGTTTCATAACTACCTCCGTTCTGACCGCTTTAGCGGCCATTTATTCACTGCGCGAAAGCCTGCTTTCGCATGGCCTCCGTTCTGACCGCTTTAGCGGTCATTTATTGTTTTTAATCCGTTACTCCGGCATCCTCAAGGCTTCTGGGCTCCTGTCTGGGAACATCGGCAAGATACCATGTACCGTCCTTCTTGATGAAGATCCAGACGGCATCGGAACCCTCGTTCTTGGTCTGGTAAGCCGTAGAATTGAACTTAACCACAAGGTCAAACTTTATATCCGCTGATACACAGTTATCGCAATATGTAACAAAATTATCGGCACTTACATTGTAATAGTTATAGGACGTGATATGGGATGTGGGATAGAACATGGTCATGGCCGTTGAAAGCGAAGTCCTGTACTCAGAACCCGGAAGCAGATAATTGTAAACTCCACCGGAATTAACACCGATGAAATGCTTTCCGTATGCTTCAACAATGGTAGGTATAAGTGCATTTATCTCAGCAACCGTTGCCGCATCTGTCTGAAGCGGAGCCGTGTATTCGAATCCGTCCTGATTAAGGGTCACAGGGGTTCCGTCCGCCAGTGTAGCCGTTACAACGGGATCGTTCCAAAGGCCGGTAACCTGATATGTTGTGAACGTGGGAACAGAGCTCATATAATCCTTAACATTGGCAATAAGA
>ONTX01000481.1 GCA_900320825.1 uncultured Lachnospiraceae bacterium
AATACCATATTTATTATATACTCCAGCAAAGCCAGTTTGGCTAAATGCAATAAACACAAGCACAAAAAAGCAATTCCATAAATCTAATATGATAATATCTTAATTCCTCTGAAATTGCTATTCCAGAATCTGCATTGCAGTAGGTGATCATTCTCCCTGTACTAAAACAACCGCCTCCATCGCAAAGCGGTGAAGGTGGTTGTTAGTTCATCACTATTCTTATGTTAACGCCCTTAAACTATGACATCACTTGAGAGAGAACTTGCCTGTGCCTTGGCATCATTCGTTGATGATTCGTATTCCTGAGCAATGGTATTCAGATCGTTTACATGCTCATTGATCATCTTAGCCAGTTTATTAATGTCACTCTGAAGGCCATTGAATTTAGTGGTATATGCTGTAGCAGCTTCGCCGCTCCATACACGCCCGGTAAGTGCCTGAACAGTACTTGTCATATTAGTTGTCAGGTTCTTGATCTGCTGACCGGTTGAATTGAATGCAGTAGCAGTAGATTTCAGTTTCTCAGGTGATACTCTTATAACAGTCGCCATATTTTTTTCCTCTCTTTCCAGGTAAGATCTATTATAAAGATAACTCTATTATTCAGGCTTTAGTGTTAGCTGTAGAAACGTTCCTGCTTTCAGCAGTTTCATATCTTGCAGCAATCTGATTCAGTGCTGTGACATATTTCTCAATAGCAGAATGGAAATTGTCCATCTGGACCTTATCTCTCTTGAATGCAGCTGAGAAAGCATCATGTGCTTCACCTTCCCACATATTGCTCAGACTGCTTTCAGCCTGTTCCAGTTCACCGATCTTTGTCTTGAGCTGAGCGTTCAATTTCTGCAATTCATTTGCCTTGTTCTTTAATTCGCTTGGGGTTACAGTAAATTCAGCCATATCTTTCCTCCTTGTGTATTGCCAGAATTACTTGTATTGCTTTTTTGTTGTTATCTACAATATATCATAAAAAACACATTATTGTGTTTAATACGATGAATGACCTGATTTACAGACGGATGACATCTTTATTGTTCATCCTCTTCAGTCTCGTTACTGTTTTCGTTACTGGTCTCATCACTGTTCTCGTCACTGTTCTCGGAATTAACTCCATTTCTCAGATCAGTGATCAGCTCCGTGATTCTATCGCTGAATGCAAACTGTTCTTCATCCATATACCCCAGAGAATATACTTTTTCAACCTGCTCATGGTCAAACAGGTAAACATGATCTGCATCCATATATCCTTCAGGAAAGAGGCATCCGCAATAATCATAGATCACAGACAGGTTGTCCGGCTTAGCCTGACAAAAGCCCATAACCATAACCCTTTTCTCACTTTCCTTGAGGAGAACAACACTTCCAATAGGTAATAACTGATTCCACATACTTTCCTCCTAAACCTGCTATAAACTCTTACATTATACATCAATTGCAGCACTAAAACATACTGGATTAATAATACCTGTCATCCAAAAACCTTTTTCCAGGCAGCCTGGCATTTTGAGGCTACTGCATTAACAGCTTGTTTCGTATCTATCTCAAATGATACGCTCGCCCCCAGGCCAAAAGAAGCACCAATATCGCATTTTATCTTTCCATCGACGACCCCGATATCAGCATGTGCTCCAATTCCAACGTTAACGCTTCCGGACACTTTTCCTTCCACTCCGGCTACGGTAATGTGGGCAGAACCTTTTGCTTCCGCGGCAATTGCCTCGACACTGCCTTTCAATTGCGCTTCAGGACCGTTCTTCCCCATCAGGGATAGTTTTGCAGTTCCTTCCGCGGAGGCTTTTCCTACACTGACTTCTCCGTCAACGCCCGCGTTGAAGAGTTCGTTCCCAACTTCAGCATCACCCTTTGCGGTCGCTACACAAACGCTGGCCCCCATAGTTGCCTCGACTGCAGGAGCAAGGATCTTCTTACCGTTTTTGTCATACCCGTAAAGACCGCCTTTTACGCTGGCATGACCTTCTGCTTTTCCTACATCAACACTTGCATGAGCATTTCCATACTTACCGTCTACACCAGCCTTACCGCTGTATAGAGAGGCTTCGCCCTTAACCTCGGCACTTACTTCTGCAATTGTAGCCTTTTTTTTGCCATACTTTACTTTATCATATTCTTCTTTATTGTCTTTTTTGTAGATCCTGTTGCCGTTTTCATCCTCTACCCAGCCATCATCTTTCAGCATTTCTCCATTTTTATATCTATGTTCTTTGCCATTTTTATCCTTCCAGACGATGTCCTCTCCCCGTTCGATCTTCTTCTCTTCAGGAGTCCATTTAGGCGACTGAAAACCAACTGTTTTTGAACCGGAGAGATTACCAAATCCGGCCGTCACTGCGCCTGTGGCGCTGGCATACTTAAGAAACGACTTTTCCCATTCTCTTTTCCACTCAACAGGCTTTTTAGATATACTTCCTGTCTTTGTATCGAAATCCCAATCCTGCAGAATGATACTGATTGAAGCGGCAATCGAACGGCTTTCTTTTGAAATGTTATGATTCCCCAGTGCTTTATCAGTTTCAGAATACACCGTACTACACTGTTCAAGAGCATTTTCTAATGAAGTCAGTTTATTTTTCTGATTTTCTGCTTTAATTGCCAATCTTCCCAAGGTTCCGGATAATAGCACCATGGTCGCCTGTTTGTTCAGGGATTGCTTTACCTCATTAATCTGCTTACTGTATGAACCGAGACGTTTAGCACACCCATTCAATGTTGAAGCAGACGTTTTAATAGCCTGAGGGGATATCGTAAATTTAGCCACCGACCATTCCTCCTGTCTGTTACTTTGTACGATAGGTTATCTTTCACAATTCCTCTTATATACCAGTTGCTCAACAATGGTCATTAATCGGATGAACAACCTCTTTTTATGACGAGAGAACAACTCTTATATGAAGAACATAAATAATCCGGCCACAATCAGGATAACACTGATAGCTATTAATCCATAAAAAAACATTTGGATGAATGGAAGGCCTTCTTTTTCGGTTATAATTGCCGCGTGCCAGTTATTTTCATTTCCGGAAAGAGGTTGTCTTCGAACAGCCAATTTAACCTTCGTTCCTATTGGGGGTCTTCCCTTAACAGGAACAGAATCTGCATATGCCTGTATCTCCTCTCCTCCCATCACAAACGATACAATAGGTTTTTCCATTGTAGGCCTGTCTTCTGTTCTATACTCCAGTACGGTGCCCTCAACAATCTGATCCTCTGCTTCTTCTCCCCTGAATATATTATAGAGAAAGAAAACAATCAACAGACAGACCCCTGCCATTATAAAAAGGATTATACCTGCAAATCTCATTATTCCCTCATATCCGTACTGCCAAAGCAGTTAAGTTATCCATATTTTTACCGCGTCCATTTTTCAGCACAACAGATTTCATCTTTTCCACCCAATGCGCAGCATTGGATGTTTCCAGGAGTTTACTGCACATCTGTTTCTCTTCAATCAATTCCCAGAATCCATCACTGCAAAGTAAAAATGCATCACCCTTTTTTATCCGTACCTTCGGTGAAACACTGAATACCTTTCCATTCCATTGTCTTCCGACAACACTTAACAGCCTGCTGCGATCAGGATGATAACGAATCTCTTCGGGTTCCATTTCTCCCATGTTGACCAGCATCTGCGGGACGCTGTGATCTTTTGTCTGATACAGAACCTCTCCGTTACGGAACATATATAATCGTGTATCTCCAATATGCGCCCATTGAGCTGATCCCCCCTCCAGAAGGAGAACTGTCAATGTAGAGGCCATCTCATGATGTGCCTTCTCGGTTTTCTGCAAAGATAAAACTTTATCCTGAGCTGAATAAAAAACCTTTTCAAGTAGTTCCTCACTGTTGATCGATGTTTGCTTTTCGAAAGTCTCAACAACAGTTCTTACTGCTGCAGAGGATGCAATATCTCCCGCACCGCAGCCGCCCAGGCCATCCGCCACTGCAAAAACTTCTCTATCTTTGCATGCTTTCTGTACTGCACTATCCTCGTTATAACTTCTGCTTCCAGTCTCCGATATAATATAATAATCTGTTCTACTATTCATGATCGAACACCTTACCAATCTGAAATGTTCACTCCTCCGCCTGAAGAAGATGATGACGAAGAGGGCGGATAATATGGTGCCGGAGTATATGAAGAGCCGCTGTATGACGGTGCAGCTGTTTGGGCTTCTGTTTCATACTTTTTCCCACCATCAGCGTCCTTGCAAGGAACCATATATTTCATGGAAACCCAGCCTGTAACATCCTTGAATGTAATCTGTCCCCACCCGTCACGTAGTGCTTCGGCTTTCACTGTATTACCAAGATAAATCATACCTACAGCCTGTGAATCCGAACCGGGATTCTCCCTTATGTTCAAGCCTGCGTCAGCAATCGCATAATAATAAACATCATCCGAATAGACAGCTATTCTTTCTGCTTTGACCCACCCGTCTGTTTCTTTTGCGGATACTTTGGCCCATCCTTCTTTGACCGTCTCCACTTCGACCTGATCACCATATTCCAGCTCGATCAGTATTTCCGCGGAATCTTCAGGCCCCGCATATACCGGGATATTCTCACTGCTCCCTATGGGTGAAGTAGCATAACAGATACTATCTGAACCGACACTGATATCTTCATCCGTCAGCAGAACAAGCTGATCAG
>ONTX01000480.1 GCA_900320825.1 uncultured Lachnospiraceae bacterium
AGTCTGTATCTTGCAGAGCATAATAATTCAAGAGGCATCTGGCTTGATCGGATATGCTTTTATGATTCCAGAGAAAAAGAGTTCGCTGAGTATATCGACATTACACCTTTATTGAATTGGCTGATCGAAGCGGTTCGAAAATGTGTTGAGATGATCAAGGCCGGGACATATACGGAATATGTTCGAACACATCTCCCGTATCGGCAAAGATCAGGAGTTGTTCAACTGAAGACCTACTGGAACTATGTTCCGGAGCATAAAGAAGAATGGTTCAGGACGATTGATCAGAAGGAATTGGAAGAGTTCTTTCGGTGGGACACCAATGAAGTAATAGGTGTTGAGAAAATGACGGCAGCGGATTATTTTAATGCCTGTGATTATGTGTATGATCTCCTTAATGAAAAGAATGATAATCCAAGAAACTATATCGGTCCCGCTGACACATCTCGCGATAGATATATTGCAAATGTGGCAAGTATTTTTGATGTTGATAGATTCCTGTCATTGGATGAGACATCCACGGAAGAATTTGCTGAATATATCTCGTTTTTGCAGGAGAGTCATGTATGGGAGATTGACTGGGGAAGAGGGATAGAACTTCGTCCTAAATATGAAGATGGCAGATTCTTCTTAGAGTTACTTTTGGATAATAGAAGCGATTATTATGGTTTGAGGATACATGTTGAGTTGGGATTGCGTAGAAGAGGATTTCCAATACAGAAGTCCTCCAATCTGGTGGAGCTTCTTTCCGGAGAAGATTTAATTGCAATTGCACCATATTCGTATCACTTCGATTCAAAAACCGCTAGAGAAAACGGTTTTGAGACAACCCAAAGCGTAATGCTTCCGGAAGAAGAATGTGATGACCTGATTAAAAAGGTTACATGGCTGCCGGTCACGACGGAATGGAATGTAGCGATTTCACCGGGCATAGATGAATGAGGCTGTAGGAAGGAATCACGGCGATGACAAAATAACTGGAAAAGATATTTTGCGTTAATTGCTATTCTGCCGGAACAGGCTGGAAAGGAGGGGGATGGAATGAATCTATATATCAGTGACCTGCATTTTGGACACAAGAATGTAATTGCCTTTGATCATCGGCCATTTCTGGATGCTGATGAAATGGACCTCACAATGATCGAACTTTGGAATGCACGGGTAAATCCGGATGATAGAGTCTATATTGTAGGAGATTTTTGTTATCGGAGTTCACTTCCGCCGGAGTGGTATCTCAGACAGTTGAAAGGACATAAATATCTGATTCTTGGAAACCATGATGGACCGGTCTTGAATAATCCCGCGGCACAAAGTTATCTTGAGGGGATTGATCAAATGATGAAAATCGAAGATGGCAAAGAGGAGATTACACTATGTCATTATCCGATTGCTGAGTGGCATGCCTATCATCGTGGTGCGTGGCATATTTATGGACATATTCATAATCGTAAAGATGAAGCATATAAGTTCATGATAACAAAGAAACATGCGCTGAACGCGGGATGTATGATCAATGGATATGCTCCGGCCTCGCTTAAGGAGTTGATCCGAAACAATGAGAGGTTTCAGATGGGTGATAAACATTCAGAAAGGTAAGGGATGTTAACATGGAGTATGAATTAACAGATCATGTAAAAGAACGTTACGCTGAGAGGATACAAGGAAAGCGGGATAAGGCGGATGCTCGCGCATTCATCGCGCGGCAGGAAACGAAGATATATGAGGACATCGAAAAAATGATAGAACACGGGACTGTCATATATGAGGGATCCGTGATGAGGATTAAGGAGACCTCGTATGGTAGATTTATCCTGTGCAACGACTGGTTGATCGTGGTAAATCCTCAAAATAAAAAGGTGGTCACGCTTTATCGGATTGATCTCGGGGCCGGAGATGAAATTAACAAGATGTATATTCAGACGATGGTCGAAAAGTTGGAGAAGGCCAGAATCAGAGTTGCTGAAAAGGTGAATGTTATAAAACAGATTGAGGAATCTTATAACCGGGCCATTCAGGAAAATACAGAATTGATTCAGGATTATAAGAAGAAGATCAAGTCCCTGGAGGATCAGAATGAGGCTCTGTCAAAGCTGCTTCTTGAAGAAAGGACTAATATTAGTATAGCGGAAGAAGAGATGAGAGATATCATTTCGGTGTTTACATCGGGAACAAAATTCTAGCGCAGAAGACCGGGGGATAAGATATGTTTTTAGATGAACTGGAACTGGTTTTGAGAAATGTCCCATTCAATGTATGGGAGAAGGTTGTTGATGGACCGGTGGACAAAGTGAATGTAGAACGAAGGTCGCCGAGATATGGTTATAGCTGTCAGAGGGATCGGATTACGGTTTATATTCATTCAGGAATTAAGAATTATAATCTGGAAGGGTTTGATTCTTTGGATGAAAGAGAAAAAACATTGCTGCGCTGCTGGCAGCCTTACCGTGAACTGATTGAAAAGGAGATTAAAGCTTATTCCGATCTGCTGAGGGAACCTGCGGAGTATATGGAAGCGAAGCTTACGGAATTGGAGTTTGATTACCGATTGGATCAATTTCAATCTGAGAAAAACGGGATGATGGGGTATTATGTCCGGTGTTTTCGTTTGAATGCTTATTTGAAGAAACAGTGCTTTGGGGAAATGACCGGCGCGGAGAAACTGAATGAAATGTTTCAAAGAGAAGCACTATCTTGTATCGTTTCGCTGGTTGAGGCGCAGATGAATCAAGAGGATGTCACAGCGGTCTTTCAGAAATATGGTGTTGATATTTCGAAAGAGATGATCGCCGAACTTAAGGGATTGGCGGATTACTGCAAGGCTGCGTTGGAATATGATCAAGAGGAGTTGATCCGGGGATGCCTTCGTAGATTTTTGTTACAAAGGCTGAGCATAAAGAGCTTATATGATGACGCGGAAGAAATAGTGAAAGAAGCACATAGCCGATGCTCGGAACAGGAAAAGGAATATAGCCTTGCGCTTGGGATCGGAGATGAGATACGGGGAATGGTGGTTTTTCATATAGACAACACACTGCTGAATGGGTGGGTGTGCACCGGACATAATTTCTATGCGCAGGGGACACAGAAAGG
>ONTX01000477.1 GCA_900320825.1 uncultured Lachnospiraceae bacterium
CTAATTTGCTTATATCCCATTTGAATTTTGACTCAGTGTACAGCTTTAGATCTATTCCAAGTGAATTACCTGCCATATCATAAAACAGCTCTAAAATAAACGGAGTAAGTGCTCTGAGAAAATCTGTATACTCTTCTTTCAATATTTGCAGCCTCAAAAGCAGAAAATACTCTATCATTATATTATCATAAGGAAGGAACTGTGTATATCCGCACTCTTTGAAAAGCTTATCTGCTTCCTTGAATTTAAGGTCATATCTTGCTGATACAGCTTTCAGCAAAAGCCTGAATTTATGCGGAAGTATATCTCCCATCTGTTCAGATATTGCGGTAACTGCATGATAATCATAATTATTTATAAGGCTCTCAAGCAGTTTCTTATTAAACTCATAAAGCAGATTTGTGTTCTGTGATCTTTCTGCGCGTATTTCAGCATCAGGATGATTATCAACGTTCTTTTCCCATTCCTCCTCAATATTACATTCAACATGAGGATTATTCGCTTTTCTGCTCTTATTGCTTACCTGGATAGGGATCAGATCAAGGTTTGTAGCAGCGGATATTATTTGCAGAGCGCTTTTCATTGCCGGAGTTCCTGAAGAAACGTTCAAGTATATCTCGCTGTCGGGATATTCATTATGTATGTCACTAAGTATTTTCTGAAAGTCGTTTATAAACACATCAAATAAATGAACGTCCACGAGGTCAGGACGTTTGATCAATCTGACATTAAAGTCCATGCCTGTGTCTCTTTTAAGCAGCCTGATACTTTTAGTATACCTTTGGTCCTTCTTCTCAAACTCAAGTGTTTCAGCAGACATATAGATGATCAGAAGGTCAGGTTTGGAATAACGGCATAATTGCAGCAGTGATGCTTCATTGTAATTGTCCGTCCCCTTTATCAAAGTCAGGGGATCTGACATTCCGACAGGAGAAAACAATATTTTCATTTTTAAGTCCTTTCTATTTTTGCTGAGCATATTCCCATCTCATACAGTTTATCGCTGTATTCTGTACATTTTAAAACCTTTGGAGAAACGCCGGTATCTTCTGTAAATGTTTTGTGATCCGCTTCCGGAAAGGCTTTGTCCAAAAGCAGAGAGATAAGCTCAGAAGTGTCATTAACGTCGGAATATAACGAATACATTAAACTCTTCAAAGGAAATCCAGTGCCTGCACCTATGTAGATAAAGCCGTCCTTTTCTTCTTTTTGCGGATCAACGAAATCAGATTTGATATTCTCTAAGAAGGGGTTTCTGAAGACGGCGTTATAATCCTCAAAGAATGAGTTGCAACAACTAATTATTTTTTCAGGATCAGTTTTTTGGGAACCACTTTTTAATAAACTATCGTCTATTGAAATATCGAAGCGTATTTCTGTTCCCGGACGTATACATTCACGAATAACATTTATTTTATTTATATTGCCATCAAGAAAAACGTCAGTCTTCTGACAAAGAATTAGGTCGTCTTTTGAAAGAGGATAACTGTCACCAATGATCAGCCCAGCCATATTATCGTTAAGAATATCGTTTCTGTTTCCATCTTTTCCTAATTTGCGCGATAAGGTATGAAAAATTTTCCGTTCTATTTCCTTTGATATATTATCGATTATCTTAGAATTAGAGTTTTTTCTCTTGATAGTATCGTTCAATTCATCTGAGATCTTATCAAACCTCTGTGGATCATCAAGTATTGTTGCATAGGCGATGGCTGTTCTTATGGCGCCCTTTAGGCTGCTGCCTGGAAAATATGGACATCCATACGCATCCTTTATAAATTCATTTATTGTCATTTGAGAAGGCAAAACAGAGATATTATTATTGTCAAGGATGTATTCCGAACATTCGCGTGCTTCGTTTTCTGTAATGCTCTTTTCCCTAAAAAAATCAGTCAGAGAATATGCATCATTTGCCTGAGCCATTCGATTCCTTAAAACGTCCATAAGCTTTCTGTTTTCAATGAACGAAGCAAATTTTATCATATTGATTTTGTAGACTTTTTTGCTTTCCTCAAAATACACATAATCCATTTTTGTGATTTCTTTGCCGCAGCCGATATGTACAGGAGATAAA
>ONTX01000475.1 GCA_900320825.1 uncultured Lachnospiraceae bacterium
AACTCCCAGTTATCAAGACTTGTTATTGTCATTTTGACGTTTGTGTTGTTTGTATTTCCGACAGAGACATCGCTCTTAAGGGAATCCCTTAGCCTGAAGAATGCCAGCTGGTTTGTGGATGTGTTCACGAAATCAGCGTCTATGTCATTTGCTGAAAGTTCATATTGTCCGGCAAGCTCAATCATGAGGTTCCTGTTGTCAACAATGCTTCTCGGAAAATAATAGAGGTTTCCTTCATTGGCACCACCGGCATAAAGGTAAGTAACAGAGGCGATGATTAATAACAATGTTAATAAAACGATTTTTCTTATTCTCATGTTATGAATCCTTTACCAAGAGAAGATAGACGTTTGAGGAATAGTTGCCTGCAGGAAGGGCCTGAACAACCGCATCCGTGGAGGCCGTATCTGCAACTTGTCCATCTCCTTTGTCCTCGAGACTGACGTACACACCTGTGTTGATGATTGAGATTTGGTTGGCTTTTCCCTGGCCCCAGACATTGGAGAAATAGGAGTCTGTGCCTTTGATTATGATCAGGCCTGCATCCTCAGTTGCAGGTAAACCGCCAGGATTATCCAATGTCTCATTTGAGCTGAGGCAGCTTTTTACCGTAAATCCATAGGAGGAGCCCAGCTGGATGTAATAACGGTAATCTATTGAGGCAGCTCCTCCTGTGACCTTAAGAGGAGTATGCGAGATGTAGATGGTGAAAGTCGGAGTATTTGAAGAGAGGGAGAAGTTGCCTACATACAATCCTCTGACTTCAGTCGGTTTGTTCAGATTGTCTCTCTGGTTTGTCGCATTGTACTTTACATCGTTACCTGTCAGATCGAACGGTAAGATCGAATTGGAGAAGTCCATCTCAAACTGAACATCTTCTGCCACATGTCCGAGCAGGTAGAACGGATAAGGTTCGGAAGCTGTTACAGATGCAAAGAGTGTAAGGACACCTGAAAGGAGGATTAAAATTGAAATGACTGTCTTTTTCATTCTGTCTCCTCCTAGCTCTGCGGTGTTATGGTCAGTCTTACCGGGGCCTCATAGTTTCCAGTAGCATAGTTAGATACCGTATTTTCATCTATATTCTGAATTGTTACGGTTGCTGAACCATATCTGTTCCAGGAATTACAGACTTTGGCTGCGGCAGGGAATCCATCAGCAACTGTATTGGTTGCAAAATTATAAGTAAGTGTTAATGGGACTTGGTTATTGGAGATTGTGGCATTTGTAGCTGAGAACTGATAATAATCCGCATAGTACATGTCATATGTGGCTGGAATGCCATTCGTATAGTATATGAACTCAATGGAAGATCCTTGTGTCAGAGATGCTTTCTCATCTGCAGTAAGAGCTCTATTGTAACTGGAAATTGCAGCATTTCCGATTCGAGTGGTCTGATGGGAGAGGTCAACCCTATATGTGATTGTGGAAGCCTTCTGACTTTCTGTGGGTTTTACGTTATTGTTAACCATCGGATAGAACTCGAATGAGAGAGTGATGAGCCTGAAGGCATTTCCCTGAAGGATCCAGGAGAAGGTATTATAAGAGACCTTCCTGAATTCCTGGGGAATGTTTACCTCGCGCCCCTCAACAATCTCATTGCTTGAGGAGTCCAGAAGCTCAAAGTCAACAAACATTGCGGCGTTTTCTCCGGGAATGATGTTTTCCTTGAAGGCTGTCAGTATCCTTGTGGTCTTATCTGCCATGACGGGTATACAGACTATTAAGAGGAGAATAATGATGAAAAAGATGTTTTTCCTCATCAGCTTCCTCCTACCTCTACGGTAATGGTTCCCTGATATGAGCCTACAGGAACATTGCTGTCATCAATCACAATACTGAAGTCTGCAATTGTGTCTGCCTCTCTAAGGCCAGGGCTGGACCAGCTCTTTCCGTTGCTGAAAATTACAGCCGTGGCACCGCCGTTCCCGGTCTGGTTGGTGTAATTTGCGGGATTGATCAAAAGTGTGCTGGGATTCTTGGAGTCATAAATTGACAACTGATATGGGCAAACGACATTGGAGAAAACTGGTTGCTCATTCTCAATTGTGAATTGCTTGAGATCAGAGAAAGTGATAACGAGACTCGAGATGGTGAAGGTTCCCAGATATCTGACTCCGAGGGTTGTGATTTGGTTGTGGGTTCCGCCCCCTGTCAAATTCACGTTTGAGAGTATCTCTCTGGTTCCGAATCTCCAGAACTCGAAATAACCGTTTGATGTCGGATCTCCGACAAAATGTGTGAGCTTGAAGTTAAGGGTGTCGCAAAATGCAAAGGCAGATACAAAGAGAAGTATTATCAGTAGAATGATGGTTCTTTTTGCTTTCAAACCTATTTCTCCCCAATCCTTTTTCCTTTTAGAAAAATTTTTTTTAAAACCAATGCCCCAAATCTAAAAATATTTTACAGCAGCTTTGCTTTTTTGTATAGTCCCAAGTAATAAAAATACTATATTTATATGGGAATCGCCTTTCTGGGGCAAAAAAACAGGCAAAAATACAAAGTTTAGTAAATATTTATGCTTTCAAGACGGTTTATTTTTACTGATCTGGGAGTGGTTTTTCCTTTCAAACATGTTCGAAACACGCTTTTCTCTTCACTAATGTGTTAAAAAATTTCAAAATTTCCCATTTAAATTTTAAAATAATTTTTTTAAAAGAACCTTGACGGATTGGTTTTTTAATATATATATTGGTAGTAGAGTTTAGTAAAAGATAGTAGTTTCTTGTAATTGATAGACAGTCAAGCAGCGCTGAAGAGGGAAGATGATGTCAGTTAAACGTATTATTCTGATTGTCTCATTTTTAATGTTATTCTCTCTTCCTGTCATGTGTGATCCAATCTCTTTTTCCCTTTACCACCAGGTCAACGTTGATGCCAGTCTGGAATACAAATTCCTTGACAAGCAGGGCTCTGTGATCAGCAGCAAGGCGCTTCAGGTCGGTGCAAACGAGATCGGCGGGTTCTATGCGACATTCAACACCAACAGGCAGATTACTGTTGGTCTGCGATGGGAACCACTTATCCGAGAGGGTGAAGATGTGGCAACTGCTGAAACGGCATATCCATATGTGATGACAATAACAAATCCTTCAGGAGCAGCCCTTCCGGTTTATCCCTCTGTGGAGGCGGGAGAGCTTGCAGGTGCCGGCGAATTCGTGGTTAATGATGTTTTTGGTTCAGGGAATGCCTATTTCATTAACAAATGGCTCCATAAGAGTTCCAGCGGATCATTTGATACAAGTAAGATCTGCGGAATGAACATAGCGATAGAGGAAAACGGCAATCTGCCTGTCGGCACTTATTCTGGCAATATCTATTTCATTGCCACGGGGAGTTGATATGAGAAGAGTCTTTTTGCTTTTAATAATGATTACTCTTGTGTCATCTTCTGCCTTCTGTGTTCTGACAGATATCACAATCAATGCATACAAAGTTGACAGGTCAGAGGGGAACACGGCATATGTGTTCCCTACAGTCAAGGATCCAAACTCAAACGACATGACTGTTGTCCAGTCATCAATGATTGATATCTCAGCAAGAGGAGCCTCAGGAGACGGTATAGTGGCTTTTTCATGGGTTCTCTATGGAAATGTCTTCAAGACAGTCTCTCTCTCATTTGAAGTCAGCCCTCTGACATATGTTGATGATGAGGATGAATCACATTATATTCCGTTCTCAATGACCTTTGTCTGTGGCGACACTATGGTATCCCACTTCACGGTGCCA
>ONTX01000474.1 GCA_900320825.1 uncultured Lachnospiraceae bacterium
ACCACAGTTATCCTCCTTCAGCTTATCATCGGAGGATTTGTGATGCTCAGCCTGGGCATTGCGGGTCACTACATTGCAAGGATATACGATGAGGTCAAGGGAAGGCCCAGGTTCATTATAAGAAATACAACGGGCGATCTGTTCAAAAGAACGGACGACTGATACGAAAGGACAAAGCTATGATCAATTTTAATGTTCCTCCTTATATTGACACCGCTGCGGGATATATTAACGAGTGTGTCAAAGCCCAGAAGATATGCGGCGACGGACAGTATACCAAGAAGTGCAACGAATGGTTTGAGAAAAAAACCGGCACCGGAAAGTGCCTCCTTACCACATCCTGCACCCATGCAACAGAGCTTGCGGCGATCCTTTGTGACCTTAAGGAAGGTGATGAAGTTATCCTTCCTTCATATACATTTGTTTCTACCGCAAATGCCTTTGCACTTCGCGGCGCGGTTCCCGTATTCGTGGATATCAGACCCGACACCATGAATATCGATGAAAAGAAGATTGAAGATGCCATAACAGATAAGACCAAGGTCATCGCTCCCGTTCATTATGCCGGCGTTGGCTGTGAGATGGATACCATTATGGACATTGCAAAGCGTCACAACCTGAAGGTGGTTGAGGATGCGGCACAGGGCGTTATGTCCGAGTACAAGGGCAGGGCTCTGGGATCCATCGGTGACTTCGGCGCATATTCATTCCATGAGACCAAGAACTACAGCATGGGTGAAGGCGGAGCCCTTCTCATAAAGGATAAAAAAGATGCGGAGCGCGCAGAGATAATCCGTGAAAAAGGAACGGACAGAGCGAAGTTCTTCAGAGGACAGGTTGATAAGTACACCTGGGTTGACCTTGGCTCATCCTATCTTCCCAGCGACATGAATGCCGCATACCTTTACTCCCAGCTTGAAGTTGCGGACAAGATAAACGAAGACAGGCTTTCGTCCTGGGATCATTATAAAACCAGACTCCAGACTCTTGCGGATGATGAGAAGATCTCCCTTCCCTACATCCCCGCAGAGTGCAAGCACAATGCACATATGTTCTACATTAAGTGTAAGGACCTTGATGAGAGGACTTCACTTATCTCTTTCCTTAAGCAAAATGAGATCCTTTCCGTATTCCATTACATCCCGCTTCACTCTGCACCTGCGGGACAGCGCCTTGGAAGATTCCACGGAGCCGATGAATATACTACCAGGGAAAGCGAGAGACTTGTCAGACTTCCTCTCTACTACGGCTTAAAGCCCGAACAGGTGGATTACATCTGCGATAAGATCACGGAGTTTTATGCAAAGTGATGCGAAGAAAATATTAATAAACTCTGTAAAAAGAGCCGTATTTCTGCTCCTTCTTTTGTCATCCCTTGCGGGACTGGCATGGGGAGCAGTTAATTTTTTCTATCTCCAGCAGTTCTCAGAGACCACAACACTTATCAGACTGGCTAGGACTTTGAAGTCATCCGGTGAAACAGGGATCCTTTATCCTGCGTTTTTGCTCATCGTGATAACCCTGGTGCTGGATATGCCGATACGCTTTTATATTCCCCTATTTATCGCACAGCTGGTTCTTGCTTTCGTATCATGGTATGTGTTTGCTTCAACCGTGACAAAGGGGTCCAAGGCTTCGAGAGCGCTTTTTTCGTTCCTTGTGATCACCAATCCCTTTGCTCTTCAGTGCCACCTGGCCATACTTGAATATTCATTTGCATCCAGTTTCCTGTGTCTGCTCATATCCTTCTGCCTCAGGTTTTCGTCCGAATGGAAAAAAATAAAAGAAAATCCCGGTGAAGCCCCGGCCCTTGATAAGGCAATGACGGATATCAGTGTTACATCCCTTTTCTGGCTGCTTCTTTCAATGACCAGAAGAGAATTTGTATTTATCGGGGCAATACCTGTAATCGCACTTGTTGTAACGATCACAAAGGCGTTTGTGGGAAGAGAAAGTGCCGATAGAGGCGCTAAGAGAAAAACTGGGAACGGCGGTGCAGGAAGGGGAGTGGCAATTGCCGGTGGACTTAAAAGGTCGGCACCTCACCTGGTCCTGGCCGTAGCTTTTGCATCGATTGTAATAATCATCGATTCTCTTTTTGCAACCGGTGAAAAGATCCCGGTCGCAGACAGTGTAAAACGCTCACTTTTTTACAGGGTTGCATCAACCTCCTATTTTTATGACGCAAATTCTACCCCTGATGAACTGAGTGATATAGTAAGCGACCAGGCTCTTTATCTTGCCAAGAACGATCCGGGTTCCATAAGGGATGTGTACACAAAAGAAGCTGCAGAGAATATAGGATCCGATGCGGTCACGGAATTGTACACGGATTTTTTTGTTTATGCTTTTTCGGGAAACAAGAAGGCTTTAGTAAAAGAAACGATCCTTGACCTTGTGGGATATATCTTCCCGCCTGCAAGGACGGAGTATGTCCTGGAAGGTAATGATCTCCCGGGATTTGTTACAGGCAATTATGAGTTAATGGCACGAACCGTTAAGACTCTTACAAAGTATTATCTCAGACTGTTTTCCATACTTATGTTCTTCATACTCCTTATCGCAGCTGCGATCGCATTTGCGGATAAAAAGCATAGGGGCACATTGAAAATATATATGATGCCTTTAACTGTGATGGTGATTTCGGCAGTCTTTTATACGTCCCTTGGCGTAAATGTCTGGGACCACAGGAAGGCACTTTTTGCCACATGCATGCTGGTGGCATTCGTACTCAGAGAAACAGCGTATGATATTTAGTGTATCACTAACAATTTTGATAGAACTCTTCATGCCACTTATGATTGGGGCATTCTTTGCATTACCCGAAAAAAGAGACATGAGCGAAACCGGTCTGCTCCTGACTCTCGCCAGAGCTTTTGTTTGCGGCCAGATCCTTCTCTTTGCGTTATTCCAGCCTGTTTCAGTCTTCGCTGTGTTGAAGGGCCTCGAAATGCCATTTATCACCAAGGCGTTTTTCGGTGTCACTGTATTAGTGACTTTACTATTTTGGATATGGATCATCGAAAAAAAGCGGGACGGGCTTAAATCTGCCGTAAAGAAGGGCTTTGATAAGCCCACTGTTTTCGGAATCCTCGCTTTTTTAGTCCTTATTTTTATGATAGTCATGTCATTTGTCATGACATACACGGATGGGGATGACGCATTTTATGTAACCATCGCTGCGGATGCCGCAAGCTCCGATTCTCTCTATGCCAAGAATCCCTATACCGGATTTGCAACCACGCTTCTATTCAGATATATCTTTGCTCCCTTCCCACTGTGGCTTTCTCTTATAGCCCGCATAACTGGACTTGGAACGGCGGCTCTTGCTCATTCCTTTTTTCCCTGGAGTATGATCCTTCTTTCCTTTGCCGTTCTGTATATCCTTGCGGATAAGGTGACGGAGGGGGATACGAAAAAAAGAGGCACA
>ONTX01000473.1 GCA_900320825.1 uncultured Lachnospiraceae bacterium
CCGGCAGAGAATGAAGCATATAGGACGATGTCTTTTTATATCCATAGCTGAATGTGATAACAGCCATACATATACATACCGCTCCTATCAATACCGGATTTGTGATCATATCCAGGATATTCTTAATAGCATATGCTGTCGCATTCTGAATCTCTACTTCGCTCTCGTTGATGAGTCTGATCACCTCCGGAATGAATCCAAAGGAGAAGTATATGATAAGAACGGCGATCATAGCCGGAATATGACCCTTTAACTCGATAGCCAGAAGTCTTTTATTACAAAAGGATATCTTTGATCGCATCATTCTCACCCCCTAACTCATTAATAAATATCTCTTCAAGTGATAATGGCATAAACTCTGTAAACACCGGTGCCGTCTCCCGAATCCTTGTCTCAAGCACATCGCGCTCTCCTTCGAGGATCAGCGTGTGCATACGGCCCTGCGAAGTGTGACGAAGCACTTTCATCCCCTCACCAAACTCAGGAAGTTCGCCTTCCTCCTGGTATGCTATGGTAACCTTGGCAAAGCCCTCCTGCAATTCATCATAGGACTTCTCCATGATGATCTTTCCATGATCCATGATACCGATGTGATCACAGACATCCTCAAGTTCTCTTAAGTTATGTGATGAAATAAGAACTGTAGTACCCTCAGAAGCTACACTCTCCATGATGACCTTCCAAACCGTATGTCTTGCCACGGGATCAAGTCCGTCCATCGGCTCATCCAGAATAAGAATATCAGGTCGGGAACTTATGGCAAGAAGTACTGAGGCCTGTTTCTGCATACCCTTAGACATTTTTCTGAAAAGGATCTTGTCATCGAGCTTTTCAAACAAACCGATGAGTCTTTTCAGTCTTTCCTCATCAAACTTCGGATAAACCGCTTTATACAGCTTCGCCATATTCTTTAATGTTGATCCGTTGTTATAGTAGATCTCATCGGGCACATAAGCCATCCTTTCCTTAACCGAACTATTCTCGTACACAGGCTCATCGTCAATCCTTATCTCTCCTGAGTCTGCTTTAAAAATGCCCATGATATGTCTGATCAGAGTGGACTTTCCGCTTCCGTTCGGGCCTACCAGGCCGTACACGCTACCGGTCTCTACGGTAAAGTTCACCCCGTCGAGTGCTCTTACTCCGTCAAAGTCCTTAACGATCTCATTTCCAATAATCATCGACATCCTCCTTTCTTACCCCCAAAAACTTTAGTTCTTCAATGGTTTGTCTCAGCGTTTCTTTTAGCTCCTGAATCTTTTTCTCGTTCTTCTCGGGCATCCCCGCCACGAAACATCCTCGTCCCTGGGCCGTGTATACATAACCCTCATGCTCGAGCTCTCTATATGCTTTGCTGATAGTGTTTGGGTTGATCGTAAGCATCGTAGCGAGCTCTCTCACCGATGGGAGCTTTTCATCCTTTACGAGTATCCCTCCGATGATCTGCTTTTTGAAGCCGTCCATGATCTGTTCATAGATCGGCCTCGCATCTCTGTAGTTGACCTGTATCAATGGCCTCACCTCCTTCTCCGACTGCCTTACGGCAGCTCCCGCTTTATTAAAAGCGGGATGCTCTTTCTCTCTTCTTTCTTTATGGATAGTAGGTGGATAAAAAATAGCTGTGTTATAACTGTATTAGTTATCCTAGTACAGTTATAACACGGCCAATGTCACATGTCAAGTAAAAATTACAAAAAAAAAACGGGTGTCTGTGCAACGACGTATGATAGACATTCCTCGCTCTGATAAATCAAAACCACCCTAATAGGGTCCCGTTACTGTTATCCCTATTAGCTCTACTGAACGCTGATATCACCGGAGTTGGTAGCCATATTCATGGCGAAAACCCCACCGGAGGTTATATAATTACTGCCCTGCTCCTGTGATTGAACAATGACCTTCCCCTGACCGGATACCAGGTTCATATTATATTTGGAGAAATCTTCTACACTTCCCTCTACATGAATGTTTCCTGAATCTGTGCTTGCATTGATATCACCGAATCTGCTCGCTCTGACCGTAATGTCTC
>ONTX01000472.1 GCA_900320825.1 uncultured Lachnospiraceae bacterium
AAAGTACCCGGGATCATTCCCGGGTACTTCTGCATTACTCACGTCCACGAGAGGATTCGAACCTCCGACCTTTCGCTTAGGAGAAAAGCGGTCACTCAAAAACATAGGAAAGGAGGGCGGTTTCAGATCACATTTCTCCATTGTCACCCACTTTGTCACCCACATATCCTAAGTGCCCAGTATTATTCATCCTCTTCTTCTTCAGAGTCGTCCTCTTCTACTTCAAGTTCATCCTGATTAACACTTCTGAATATAACTCCCATGTTATCAAACATCGTCTTTATTTCTTCTGCCCTGCCATTAATAAAGGATTTATAATCCTCTGACTTCAGCTTTTCGAAACCTCACCTGTGATTAAGTGATTTGATATTTAAAGATTATGATAAACCTCAACCACCGGTAAAATATGATTACAATAAAATCCTCGGTAAGGGAACGATTTAAGAGAACCCTAAAGAATAGTCCTTATTATTTATACTTTCAAAATAATAAAGCCCCTGTAGGACACCAACTCTCTGGTAACCTACAGAGGCTTAATCGCTGCATATGATCTTACTTAATATGTTTTTAATATAACCTCTTCGTGAAGCCCTTCGCAATTCGGATATGATCCGGTATTATTGCTTTTTACCGATATCGTCATCTGCTCATTATTTCCGATCTCATTAGCTTTACGGATCTCATCAACTGTCATGTCAACCCGGTAAAAACCAATGGAATTCGGGAATAACTCGTCAGAGATATAATAGCCGTCGAAAGAATTAAGAGAGTTTCCGTTTGCGTACACCGTAAGCCAGTCGGGATTTAAACTGTACTCAGACTTGTTGAGAACAACAAGCGTTATTCCTCCATGAGAGTTTTCTTTAAGATAGAAATCAACCGGAGCCGTAAGCATGAAATCATCTCTTCTGGTAAGCTCAGCGGACGTTGCGTATTCCCCGTACAGAGTATTCATGTCATTCTCATTGTAATTCCCGGTCTTTAATACTTTGCAGATGCGAGTCGGTTCACTCTCCGAGCCGACTTTGATATCAAAACAAACACCGACGGTTTCGATCGGCATATCTGTAACGTCCAACTTTTCCAAGATTGTCTTTAAATCATTAATAGAAGTATATATAACTACATCTGCAGATTCGCCGCTGTTTACCGTAACCTGTCCCTGCGAACCCGGTACAAGCCCGTTCAGGTTAACGCTCATATTCTCGATAATAGCTTTTTTATTGTCCGGATTGTTGTTTTCAAGCCTGAACGAAATCATATCTTCGTCCCCAACATCTTTTTTAATTGTATCAAATGATAAGCGGACACCATTTTCATCATATAAAATCGGATCGTCAACTGTGATGTCAAGCGAGTCATAAGTCATATCCTCAGCTGCTACAGCTGCGACCGCCTTTGGGGATTCCTCCGCACGGGCATCGTTTTCCGTTATGTCGGTTGGCTCAGAACTCTCATCTGTATTTTCTGCATCATCACTCTTTTGTGAAATTGTATTACTTGTGTCTGGATTTTCTGTAACAGATGCATCTTCCACCTTATCCTTACCGCATCCATATAACAGTATGCTTGTCATCGCCACACATAATAACACAAAAATAATTCTTCTTGGTTTCATATTAATGTGTCACCTCCAATGTTTTTTGCTTCTGCAATTATTTTCATAATTATAAATCATTATAAAAATGAATGCAAGGCATTTGTATTGCTGATTGCATTGCATATAGTCATCAAAACTATTGCTACAATTATATTACGAATAGGAGTGCATATTATGACTTTTAGAATAAAACCCGACAAAAAAGATACCGAGAACAAAACCATACGTTTTCCCGTTTCTTTGATAACAGAAATCGAAAACGCAATAGTCGGAAAAAACGTTTCTTTTTCCGGTTTCGTGATACAGGCATGCGAATATGCTTTAAAAAATATGGAAACCGAAGGAAAAACAAAAGAAAATCCTGTTGGAATGAAAAAAATATAGCCCCTGCAAATACTATAATATAGTATCAACAGGGGCTGTTTTACATTATTTCTTCAGCACTGACACCATCAAGCAGCCATCCGATGCAATCACGCATTTCAGTGGCAATTTCTTCTATAATTATGTTTTCGGTTATCATATCGTCGGCGATTCTGGATACATATGCTTTTACGATCTCATTAAAAGCACTGCTATTGAATAATGTATAGATGTCGTCATTGTCGCAGGCTGCAAGGAAATCAAACACACGGATCTTCTTCTCAGCTTCCTCCCGGGATATGGTTCCGGTATTTGCAGCCTTCATATATGATTCTGACATTATTTTATAACCGTTCATATTATACCCTTTCTTTAACATCTAATTAAGCGTTCTTTTTAACGTCTAATTAAGCGTTCAATGTCTAATTAGACATTGCCTGCTTCATCTTGTAAACATCTTCAATCTTGTGTTTCCGTAGGAGATACTTCATCTCATTATATGTGACGGCGGCGTGGTAATCTTCGATCGATTCCCGTTCGAGCAGTCTGCGTAATACGACATACAGATAATCAAGTACGATCGGATCGAACACGCCGGTATCAAACAGGATCGCAATGTCCCCTGTACTACAGGTTTTCACAAAGTCCCATATCTGCATACACGTTTCAGCATCTCGTGATATATGTCCGTGCGACTTCACCGGGTGTATAAAAACCATAGTCTTAAATTCTTCCATCATATCTTGTCACCTGCATCTAAGTCTCCTCTCTTTGTGTCCGTAACATCACGGCACTCTACAAATATCTCATCAGGGGCGTTGCGTGGCATTGTACGTAACGCTCTGGCACTGTTAAAATGATTCATCAAGGTTTGGATCACGTACCCTGTGCTGTATCCCTTTATGTACTCCTTCAAAAAATCCATATCCCACCTCCATATTGATTGCATTATGCCGCGAAAGCCCTTTGCTGCGGGGAGGCGGGTGTGGTATAAGCGTCAGGGCGGATGTCCATGTTTTTAAGGGCATCCGCCTTGATCTGCCTTTACCGCGCCCGCGGGGGACACCGCGGCAATAGGGACGTGGAATAAGCCTATTCCACGGTCTCCCCTGTAAGTTCTTGCGCCGTAATCTTCTCAACCTGATCCGGTGAAAACCAGAATGCTTTTACCATCATCATCTTCTCGTCATATGAAATCTCCGCTCCGGTCTTTTTATCTTTTCTCTTCCCGGCAGGACGCATTTTCCAGATAGGGAAATCAGCTATGGCGTGCTGTCCATGACGAACGCGGTAGCCAAGGTCAAGCCATCCGGCGTAGGTATGTATCTGTTGAGGCTCAGGCAGCTCCTTTTCCCCGTCATCCGTCTCAACCTTTATCATACGGCCTGTGGAATCGAGAATCCCCTCTTCCATGAGCCGAAACCGATTTTTTAATATAATCTCTGTATTAGTCATACTGAGCTCCTTTCTTCATATACATTAACGGCGGCATCTCCCAGCAACTCCACAAAGAGCGGATTTTCATAGGACTGCGCCGACCCATCAGACTGCATTCCATGGATGAAATCCGGGAAGCAGTCCGAGATCCAAGGGTTTCCATGAACACGAACAAAAGATGACAGGTAATGCCGTCTGTTGCCGAACCAGAATGACGGTTCAAAATCACAGGATTCTTCGTGTTCATCGGAAACCATTTCTATAGGGATTTCTCCACTATGATTTAACTTGCAAAACTCCATAACCATGTCCGCCTCCTTTCATATCAGAGCCGGAGGCGTCTGCCCCCGGCTCTTTATCCTCAGTCACACCAGCATGTACTTTTCAACAGGCAATACGCAGTCCGCCTTCCTCTGTGTAGACATACACGGAATCCGAAAGTCTTTCATCCGGAGCAACCTGGCTCTGGTTCACATCCCTTACCATTGAGACAAGAGAAGAAACCTCCATATCAGCCGTAGCAGGAACGATGAGACACTCATGCACGCTTGACGGCAACACGAAAAATTCATTTCCGACTCTTTCGATCACGGTCTTCATGATCTCCTTATCAAGAAGCGCAGCTGCTCCGTTGACCTTCTGATCATTCGACAGAACGAACATTGCTTCATCTGCCGGAGGCATCACAGAAAGCATTTCTTCCGCATCTTCACCCAACATCGAAGTAAGGACTGAACTCATGCTCTGGAAGGTACTTGGCAGGAGCCTCGGCATATTCTGGATCGCCTGATCATGCAGCGTATCAACATCCACTCCCCATGCCTCCATGAGTGAATTTGTTATCGGTAAGCTTGCGATCCCGCTGAAATCATTACCCATCATGATATGATAAGTAACAGCCAGATCCGCAATGATCTTGTGCGGTCTCAGCTCCAACAACTCCCTGTTCCATTCCTTACTGATGAGACGGGGAACGATCTTCTCACGGACCCTGTCGAAATCGGTAATCTGACCAACATCGAAGGTATTCCTTACTTCATTGCGAAGCCGAACATTTGCAATGGTCTCAAGAACCTCGTTCATGTCTTCTCCGGACTGGTACTTCTCGAAGAACTGCTCCAGATAGATCGTAGGGCAGATGTTACTCTCTGCGCTGCGGATCGTCAGCCCTGTCAGCTTCAAATCATTATTTTTGACCACAGTCTGCAGCTCGACTGACGCATTAGCGAAGCTCTCCGGGAGGTACTCACGAATCTTTTCAACAACTGCTTTTGCAAAAACATCAAAACTCATTTTTTCCATTTTCTTTTCCTTTCCGGGCGTAAGCCCAATAAAATAAGCTATTTTCAATTATCCCGGCAGCCATCCTCCTTTCTCACTGCCGTCCATGGATTAAAATGTCAAGGTTCTCCCGCCGCTTAGGCGGTGATGCTTTTGCGAGTGTGCACGCCGCCACGCCATGTCAAGGGGTCGCCGAAGGCGATACATCTTGCCCCTTGACATGGCAACGAGTGGCGGTGTGCGACAATCGCGTATCACCGCCTGGCGGGAGGTTCTTAAGACATTTCCATGGACGGCAGTAAGGGGGATGGCTGACGGGATCACAGATAGCAATCATCAATTATCACAATCAACAATTTCCTATTCTCAACAGCTCTCAGCTCACAAAGGGGGCGTTGCGGGGGTTCTCCCCGCAGTGAGGGGGCGGGCGAGACGACAGCCGGTTAGCGGGCGTATTTTAAGACCGCTTACCCGGCTGTCAGGCTCGGCGAGGGGAGAGACCTCTCCCCTGAACGGATATCAAATAGACCTGTATCAGCAGCACAAGGATCCAGAGCATGAACGGCAACATTCCAACATATTGCAATAAACTATTCCAATATATTTGAACACCCTCAAAAGGAGCATTTAACGGCAGGCAAGAGCAATATTGCCCATATGAGAAAAATATTATAATATTATCCCATAAGAAAGCAGGCTGATTATGTGCCACAGTTTATTCCCAATTAAAGACTTAATGGATGGGAAGTTTCAGTTATTAATGGTATTCAAACGATTTTTATATGTAATATTAACATTGTACTATTGATTGCCATTTTATAGGAAAGAGGATCGAACATGAAAAAGAAAATTGAAAATCTTGTATTAATTTCGTTTTTAATAAGCCTTATGTTTTCACAGTCTGTATCAGTAATGGCAATGGAGCCAAAAGAGAGGGCTCTTAGCACGAATGCATCCCCCGCTCAGGAAAATATAATTGACTCCGCCAAAGAATCTGTAGAGAAAGATACCGAAGATAATCTGTTGGAGGATGAACTTGTAGAAAAAATCGCAGATCTTGTGTCTGATCTTTCGATAATGTCGGAAAATGAAGTGCCGGGTGAATATGAAGAGCAGTTAACAAATGAGTTTATTAATGCGGTTGGTTCAGTCAATATCCCTGATGATGCAATCCAATATGGTTTGGGTAATGAAATAACGGATACGGCAGATGGCACGGAATATAGTAAATGGTACAAGTTTAAATTAATCAAAGCGGGAATCTTTCAAGTCAGCTCATCATCTTCCCCACGAACTGATTATTTACCGTCTATTTTTATTTATGACAAAGACGGAAACCGTATTTTTGACATGTATGGTCCCGGAAAAAATTATACGGGTCTTATAGCTGGGCAGTATTATTTCCGTGTGAGCGGTGGAAGCTTAAACGGAACGATAAAATACATGATACGTCGTATTGACGGAAATAATAATTTTCAGTCTGTTGTAGAAGACTATGAAGATGAAACGACACGTAACAATACACTAAATACTGCAAAGACTATTACTCCGGGACAGGTATATCATGGGATTTTAGGACAGAATAATGCGATTGATTGGTATAAATTTACAGTTGATGAGAAAACCTATGTCAAGATATCACAAGTAACATACAGAGGGTATGACGGTACAATCGAAATAAAAGACTCCAATCAGAAGACGATCATAGGCATAAATAGTAACACTCCGGGAGATATTCCCGCAACTTTACTGAAGCCTGGAAGCTATTATGTTTATGCGGAACGATTTAATTCTTCAAATAATAACGCAGGAGTAAACTCATACTGCATAGTTTTGGGAAACAATACTTCTGAAGAATACATTCCATATGAGCCGGAAGATGCCGAAACCTTCTATATAAACAATACAGTAGCTGTTGATTTATCTTCATCGGATTCAAACAGATGGTTTCAGGTCAATCTTGAAAAAAGTTCCATTATCAGAGCATCAATTTCTCATTCCACAGAAACAACGGGATATATCCCCAGTCTCAATATTTATGATCTGGCTAATCGCAAACTTCTTTCAACTTACGGACCGGGAGAAAAATACATAGCTCTCTTAAAAGGTATCTATTTTGTTTACGTTGACGGAGGCAGTCTTACATCGGGTATAGCATCATTTAAGTTACAGGCCGTTGATGTGGATGAAAACTTTCAATCTATAGAAGAATCATATTACAACATAAATGGTCGAAATGATAACCGCTTTGATGCAGATACAGTAAATATAGAGCATCCATACAACGAAGATAAAGATCTTGACTATCTGTTAGATATGGATCATCTGTTCTACTCTCCGGATAAAACCATCAATGGAATTATCGGAAATAACAACAATAATGATTGGTATAAAGTGACTGTGTCAGGAAATCTACTGATCGATATTGAAGAAAACTACTATGCAAATTACAGCAATTCTATAGAAGTACTCGATGAGAATCTTAATAGAATCCGATTACGCTTAAAAGAAAACAATAACGGGAAAAATATATTAAGACAATGCTATGTAAAAGCGGGGACATATTATATTCACGCAGCGCGATACAACTATCACAACGATTATGGTACCGCAACAGCTATGTCGTATAGAATCGGTCTTACTGAAATATTGACTGTTCCGTTAAGTGCGAATATTTATTATGATCAAAACTCAAATGAATTGCCAACTGGTCTGTTCTACTACAAGTTTAATGTCGACGAAAACAATACCGTAATGAATATATCTGTAGATTTTAAGAGTAATCCCACGATATCTGAATATGTGGCTTGCCTAACAGATCTTCAAGGAAACCATCTGACATTAAGAGACGATAACAATAATCTGGTTAACAATCCGCAGTCACTGTCATTTCATGAAGGCGAGAATCTGGTTTTTCGTCGGATCAGATTAAATGAGGGAGATTATTATCTTACGATAAAACAGACGCACAAAACTACAACACCTGTAAAATACGGGTTTTCTGACAATTGTGGCATATATCTGACCACATATAGAGCGGGGTTCGATTTGACAAAAGATTCATTACCTGTATTAAACAGTAACCTATTGTATGATGTTTTTGTTGACAAAAATGGGAATGTTACAGCAGGAAATAATAAAAAATTACCGAATGAGGCGGTTATAGATGTATTTGGAAATTACAACTACAGAAAGTATGAACTGGAAAACCTTCCAGATCCCGCTTATTGTTTTGGATTTTCTTCTGTTGCGTTAAAAGAGTACGATAATGGAAATGAACATTTTCTGCCATACAATTACACAAATAAGAACGTAAATATTAGCGGAATGGATGGCTTTCACCCGGATTACACAGATTGTCCAGTAATATACACATCCTCTGATTTACAAAAAGTCCTGAGCAGATATGTTGTTTGGCTTAACCACTCACAAGAGGGGTATAAGGCTCAAAAACAAATTACTGATATTCTTGGTCATAAGATTACAAATAGTGATGAATGGAATAATAATTTAGAAGATGATTCTCTGTTTTGTCTTACAGTAAAATGGTGGAAAAACCCGATAAAACAAGATGGACATGCACTGGTTGTTGATAAATGCAGGAATATACTGAATAATCCAGGAAATAAAGGCAATAATTGGAACAGGGTATACCTTTATGATTGTAATAATCCATATGTTGCTAATATAGACCCTTCAAAACACGGTTATCAATATGATCATTATGCAAAGGCTTTATATATGTATATGGATTACTGTGATGATGGCTCTTGGGTAATACCTGATTTAGGGGTAGATTCAAACTCTAGTCCGATTGATGTTGGAAGCTCGGAACATGAAGGTGAATTATATCTGGTTGATATCAAGGATATTCCGGATTCTTTTTATACAAAAGCTACTGTTAATATAGACAAAATAGACCCTTTTACAAAAATAAAAGCCTGGTATAAATGGGACCTGACCAAGGGAGATTTAAACTACGATTTTGAAATCTCAAAGGGTGGAATTAATCAACTATCTAACAAAAATGGAGAGACAGTAAGCATTTCCGATGAAATAAAAGAATACATACCGGTTGGTGGTTATTCGGATACAGGAATGAATCAATACATTTTGCCACAGGATGATTATACAATGAAGTTATCTGCAGGTGAATTAGATTTGATGTTGGGAAATGGATTCGTCCGTGTGGATACGGAAGATGATGTAATTGTCGAACTGAAATCTGAATCCGAGCTACTTCTTAGGGCTGATAAACCCACAAAAGTCAAGGTTACTGTGGCGGAAGCAAACAGTTCAGATGATCAGTATAAAAAGATCCGGACAGAAGTAATGATAAATAATGAGCCTACAGGCATTAAGGTTCAGGAAGGAAAAGCTACTATTTTTCCATCTGTTTCTCAGAATATTGATTTGGAGTTTGAGACCGAATCTGGAGAGGGACTAATAAAAAATATTTCTACAGATGATGTAAAAGAATTGAATATAGAGGACAA
>ONTX01000471.1 GCA_900320825.1 uncultured Lachnospiraceae bacterium
AAGATAACATTTCCCATGGAATCTTCATCCATAGTTTCGGCAAGGGTGTTCCAGGTTCCTACATCCTTCCATTCACCGTTATATCTGAGAACACGGATGTTTTCTTCCTTCTCAAGTACGGCATAGTCAAAACTAATTCCTTGGGCGGATTCATAGTTTTCATACAGATCGTCATATCCCTTATAACCAAGGGTTTTCTTTGCAACGTCAAGTACATAGCCTGCCTTCATCGCAAAGACTCCGGCATTCCACAAAGCACCTTCACTTATAAGTTTTTCGGCCTCGTCTTCGGAAGGCTTTTCCTTAAAGGCTACAGCCCTGCTCACGCTTTCTTTGTCTTCGGGAATGATATATCCGTACTTTGCAGTGGGAAATGAAGGACTGATGCCAAGCAGACACACTCCGCTTTCCATTTCGGATGCAATCTTTTCCAGATCGTTAAAAGATTCAAAATAAGAATCATCTACATAAGGGTCTACCGGGGAAACGATCACAACTTCGTCCTCAGACAGTCCGGTTTTTTCCACAAGATAAGAGACCGCAAGAACTATTGCGGGAAATGTATCCCTTCTGCAGGGTTCCGGTGAAATATTGATACGGTCACCCAAATGATTCTTAAGGGATGAAAGCTGCTGCCTGGAAGAGGCAACAGTCACGGTGGAATCCGGACTTGCGGATACTATCTGGCGGTATACCCTCTGAACCATGGATTCAGGCTCACCATCAGGATCTTTGAAAAATTTTATGAACTGTTTGCTTCTGACTTCATTGGAAAGCGGCCAGAGTCTTCTGCCCGAGCCGCCTGAAAGTAAAATGACATTCATTTATCTGTCCTTGCCTCAAGTGATACTTTTTTTACATCATATTCAGTCATCTTACGGACAAGTTCTTCGAAGGAAGTTTCGCTGGGATTCCAGCCAAGCTTCTCTCTGGCTTTTGTCGGATCACCGAGGAGATTGACAACATCGGTGGGTCTGAAAAATTCTTCGCTGACCTCAACCAAAACCTTTCCCGTTGCCTTGTCATAGCCCTTTTCGCATGCGCCTTCGCCTTTGAATTCCAGTTCGATACCGGCGTAGTGGAATGCAAGGGTACAGAATTCCCTGACAGAATGCTGAACACCGGTTGCAATGACATAATCATCCGGCTCATCCTGCTGGAGCATAAGATACATGCACTTTACGTAATCCATTGCATATCCCCAGTCACGAAGAGATGACAGGTTTCCGAGATAAAGTTTATCCTGCAGTCCCGCAGCAATACGTGCGGCAGCAAGAGTGATCTTACGTGTTACGAATGTCTCACCGCGTCTTTCGGATTCATGATTAAAAAGGATTCCGGAACATGCATACATTCCGTAGGCTTCCCTGTATTCCTTCACGATCCAGTAACCGTACTGCTTTGCCACGGCATAGGGAGAGTAAGGATGGAACGGAGTTTTTTCACTCTGGGGAACTTCTTCAACCTTTCCGTACAGTTCGGATGTTGATGCCTGATATATACGGCATGTCTTAGCCTGTCCGGTAAGCCTTACGGCTTCAAGCACCCTGAGAACTCCGGTTGCATCGATATCCGCGGTAAACTCGGGAACATCGAAGGATACCTGAACATGGCTCTGGGCTGCGAGATTATAAATCTCATCAGGTCTTACCGAACCGATGACATTTACAAGGCTCAGGGAATCACCGAGATCCCCGTAATGAAGATAAAAGCCTTTCGTGCCCTCGAGATGATCTATCCTTTCTCTTTTTTCAACGGAAGATCTTCTGACTACTCCGTGAACTTCATATCCTTTTTCAAGGAGGAACTCGGCAAGATAACTGCCGTCCTGACCTGTGATGCCTGTGATAAGAGCTTTTTTCATTTAATATCTCCTGATCATTTAAGATAATATGCCGCAAGTTTTTTAACGGCTTTAATGGTATCCTCAACATCCTTTTCCGTCATCGCGGGATAAAGAGGAATACTCATGATGCCTTTGTAGACCTCCTCGGCATTGGGGCACAGCCCTCTTTCATAACCGAGGCTCTTATAATACGGGAACCAGTACACGGGAACATAATGAACCTGACACTGGACATTTTCCGCGATCATTGCGTCAAAGAATTCGGCACGGGTACATTTAAGTTTTTCAAGATCAAGTCTGATGATATACAGATGTCTTGATGAATCGGATTCAGGGATCTCTTTCTGGATTATGATCCCGGGAAGGTCCTTAAATGCCTCATCGTAACGCTTAACTATCTCTTTACGTCTTGAAACAAATTCATCGATCCTTGCAAGCTGACTCATAAGGAGTGCTGCCTGGAAATCCGTCATTCGATAATTGTAACCGAGACTGATCATCTCGTAATACCAGATACCCTCGTGGGGAGCTTCAAGCATCTCGGCTTCGTCCCTTGTTATTCCGTGGGCGTGCGCAAGAACCAGCTTACGGTAAAGTTCATCATCATTTGTGAGGATCGCTCCGCCTTCTCCTGCAGTGACGGTTTTGACGGGATGGAATGAAAAGCAGGTCATATCCGCAAGGGTTCCCACGTTTTTACCGTCATACTTTGAGCCTATGGAATGCGCGGCATCCTCAATGAATACAAGGCCGTGTTCATCACAGATCTTGCGTATCTCCCGGGCCTTAACCACCTGTCCGGTAAAATCAACTGCAACAACCGCCTTGGTCTTTTCTGTTATATGTGCCCTGATGCTTTCGGGATCGATATTGTATGTCTCCGGATCGATGTCAGCAAAAACCGGTCTTGCACCGCAGTAAAGTGCACAGTTGGCACTGGCTGCAAATGTCATTGGTGTTGTGATGATCTCATCACCTTCGCCGATACCTGCAGCGATACATGCACAGTGGAGAGCACTGGTTCCGCTGTTTACAACAACCGCATGCTTTGCTCCTGTATAACTTTCCAGCTTTCTCTCAGCTTCTGTGACCTTGGGTCCGCAGGTGATATAAGGTCCTGCCAGAACATCGGAAACGGCTTTGATATCATCGTCCGTTATCCACTGTCGTCCGTAATATATTTTTTCATCCCTTACGGGAGTACCTCCTAAGATTGCAGGTAAATCCATTTAATGATCCTCCGAAAAGAGTCAGTCCTCTTCATTTCTTCTTTCTTTTGCTTTGATGCGGTTATACCTTCTGATATTGCGTCTTTCGGAAAACTGCGCTATACGATAGCCGGTAGCCTTGAACTGGCATGCTTCTTCGAATGTGATGACATTGTAGAGATTCTCTCTTAAAAACTCAAAAATAGTTTCCCTGCCGTCAAGATTCTCGTTTCCGGGATAAATACACATGGTTAAAAGTCCGCTCTTATGATGCTTCCATGAAGGCGATAAGGGAATGCATTTTACTCCCTCCAGCATATA
>ONTX01000469.1 GCA_900320825.1 uncultured Lachnospiraceae bacterium
ATCAAAGGTTATAGAAAATGACTCATAATCCATACTGTCAATTAGTTCCCTAGATAGCTTAAGGATTCTTTTTTTTTTTTTTTTTTTAGCAGCAATCGATCCCGACTCAAATCGTTTTCTTTCAATCGTTGCATCTATTTCTGATACCTTACCGTGCATTACTGATGTAATGTAATCAATTGAAATAGGAATCATTTCGAAGCAACTATATGCAATAATTATCCCGTCATAATCACCGTATTTCATCTGCTGCATAGCCTTATCACGCACCGGTCTCTTAAAGCTCTTCGGATCAATTACCAGCAATTGAGCATGAGGATATAACTCTGTAAAGATCTTTGACCATTGACCCACAATATTATTTGGCACAACAAACATATTCTTGCGAGAAATTCCCTTTTGACGCATGATCATGGCAGCTGCGATCATAATGAAAGTCTTTCCTGCACCAACGTCAAATGCCAACAGAGTGTTTTTTTTGGAAATTATCCTCTGTACGGCATCTTTTTGATAATCAAACAATTCTTTAGATGAATCCATATCAGGGAACTGAAGTTCACTTCCGTCATAGCGTTCAGGTATATACTTCCCGAACATATTGTTATATGCTTCCTCAATTTCCCACTTGCGATCTTCATCCTCCCAGACCCACTTTTTAAATAGCTCTATGAGCATTCTTTGCTTTTCAAGTGCTGCAAGAGTGCTTTCTTCATCATATTTCCCATCTGACTTATACAATTTAATCTCTCGAAGATTCAGCGTGGCTTCGAGTATATGAAGTGCATTATAAGATTTAAGACCATATTTTACTGTGCAGAGAACGTTGTTCCGAGCCAGATGTTTGTTCTCTATAAACCAATTACCCGTTATAGGTTCATAATTTGCTTTTATACCTCCAGTCCAGTTATATTGAAGTTCACCACTTACCAATAACAGATATCTGGCAAAATCAGTTATAATGCCTTTACTGATCCAAGGGACACCCGGAGATACCTCTATTTCCTCCCAGGTAATGTCATGTTTAGGGCGCTCCTTACGTATTTGCATCTGATCTTCCTTGATCTTTCTAACTTTCTGAGCTCTGTTATATATATCTATCCACTGGTCTAGTGTCATCTGCTCCATCTCCGACACTCCATCTACCAGTTCATGTACATATTCGCCTGGAACTACTTCGTTTTCAAAATATACTGTATGATCAGTTGCATCATAAATTGAATAATCCCTGTGAAGGAGTTCATATGCAATTTGCTTACTTAGCTGATCTTGTGGAACATTTTCTATCAGTTTGTCAGATATAAAACCCTTTCCTTTCGTTGAAAACATAGGGAGGTTAAAGTAGTTCAATAAATTGTTCAATTCCAGTTTCCAAAGAATTGAGAGCTGACTTTGAATTCTCATATCAATATTAGGTTTTGCATTCCTTGAAATCACAACATTATCTGCTGATATAACAACAATCCCCCAACTGCTTGGAACCTTGTCAACAACAGAGGTTTCATGCGTCTTTCCAACCACAATATAATTCTCATTGAAAAACCTTTGATAGTTCATTATCTGAGAATCTATACGGGAATAATTATCAAGATCACTTTTTATCTCGTAGCCTGTAATGCTGTCTGTAACAGCCATAAGATCACATATAGAACCCCCAATGGATTTTTCTTGATATACTCTTATTTTTTCGTATCTGGCCTTCAAAAACGAAATCAGGATTTTTCTAATTTCTTGATCATTCATAGTTTTCTTTCCTATCACTTGGAATCATGTTTATCGATACAAATAAGATTGAGTATTTGACGGTCTGATATCTTTCCTTCCCAATGGTCTATCAGCTGCCTATAATTACTTCTAACCCACTGCAACACCACAGGTGCTTCAGGAATCACATAGTAATAAATCTTGTGATGAGACTTGGCTATCTTTATTGGAACCGGAGAACCATCTATAACTACATAGAGTACAGGATCTCCCAAATCAGACTTATCAACACCTGAAGAAATCAGAATCACGTCATAAGGCATTTCAACCTCTTCTTTTGGAGCTGTCACCATCTCGAATCCATATATCTTGAGTTTATTTACAATCAAATATGAGTATTCCATTAGAAAATCGACTCCATTACTTTTTCAAAGTAATCTGCTATCCCTTCCGTATAGTTGAAATTTTCGTAGTTTTTCGGGAACAAGGATAAATTCGATTCATATTCCGGCTTCGACAACTCTCCAAAATTCCTAAAAACATAATCAAGTTCATATGCAAGTTCTGGAATATATATCTGCTCTCCAACACATGCGATTGCCCTACACCATAACGACTCCAGGATTTGAAGATCTCCAAACACTTTTTCAGCCAAAGTCATGGAAGTATTCTTCTCAACATAGTGATTAACCATTATGCTGTAGACTTCCTGACAATTCTCAGCATGACCCTCGAATAGAATCCTTCTATACTCTTTTTCATCAAGTTTTTTATAAGATCCATTTTGTACTCGATAAACGAGCCGACTAAGGTAATACACTCTGGAACATGTAGCATATAGTCTTAAATAGCTATCTTGTGAATCAAGGCCATGTGAAAGCAAATACACCGTGTTGTATGTCACAGATGTATCAATATCCATTGCAAATGCCACAATACTTTTTCTACTTGTTATTATCTGTCCATCATGCAGAGCATACATATATAGGTCCTTTTCATTACCGTTTTTGTAACAATAGTTTTTTCAGTTATTTTCTTGGTAGATCGATAATAACCAATTTCGTGTGCATTTTTTTGCACAAAAAAACCACACCCGAAGGTGTGGCTATCAATATTTCTTCATTATTTGACAATGCTTTACGGTTTCTTTCTAAGTATCTCTTCAAAAGCGGCTGAATACTGACGCCCTTCATTCTTTGTAGGATCTATATATATTTCAAATCCTTTAAAAGGATCCTCCGCTAGCCCCATCAAAATGCTTACTTTCTCTTCAATGGTATAGTTATCAGCCTGAATCAAAGCATTAAACTTATCATACTGAACATCATCATCCAAACCATCCTCACGCTGGTTTGCATACACAGATAATGCCCTCGTAACATTCAGAAAATTAATCATTTTGTAAAAGTCTGAGCCATATTTACCGGTTGCAGACAAATCATATATATCTTCTTCTGCTCTTTAAAAACATATGCTTGCCTCTACGAGTTTTTTGTAGTTTTCTCTATCGATTTCCATATATCACTTTCCTCACAGATCAATGCCTTTTTCTCTACAATAGGCTATAAATCCACTTTCTGTCATTAAAATATGTCTAGGTTTCGTACCCTGTTCCATTCCAACCACGCCATTTTCTGCAAGTTCATCCATAATTCTGGCAGCGCGAGTAAATCCAATCTTTAGCATTCTCTGAAGATACCCTATAGAAGCCTTATTTGTCCTGATAATGTATAAACCAGCTTCCGGGAATAAATCATCACACCAACCATATTTTGTTTTCACAGAATAAATTGATTGATTCTGTACTGGTTTCTCTTTTTTCTTGTGATTATCCTTTTCCAACATGTATGAAGCACCACAAAAAGGACATATTAGCAGTCCATACTTCGCATTGAATTCAAGCATTCCATTGCAGTTTTCGCATTGTGCCTTTACTATTTGCATTCTATACTCCTAAATCGATATAATGCTTCCAATCATCATATTAGTTTCCAAAAAATCCCTGTTTCTTCGCTTCACACTTCGTCAAGTAATGATAGTTCCTCCACCATGCATAAGAACAACCGGAGCCACATCTAGTGCTTTCCCTATTGCATAAATTTCATCGCTTCTGGGATTAAATTCACTTGATTCATATTCCATTAGTCTTGTGGCAGATATTCCCGTCAGTTCTGCCAATACAGTTATAGTCAGACCTTTGGATTTCATATTCTGTTTCATGCATTCAGCAAATTTAATAGTGTCCATGTTGAATCCAAGCACTTCTCCTCACAAAGCACAACAGAGTTTTATATTCCTTTCACTTCACTTGCTGCATTTCTTAGCTTCTCAGAAGTATTTTTTGTAGCAAACACAACTACCCGTTTCTTTAGGCCTCGCATTTCATTTACAATTTCAGTGAAATCACCATCTCTGGATGCTATGCAGAAGATATCGATGGACTTATTAGTTTTAGAAACATTCCGGATATCTTTGATGATTTTGTTATCAATCTTATTATGCTCTGCTTCACCATACATCAGTATCGGTTTGATGCCATACTGTTTAGCATAATCTTTCCAAGCGGCTGTTGTTTGATCATTCTGACGTGCATAGTACCGAATTTCAGATATTTCGCCCACTGCATTTCCCTGGCCAATTATTCTGGGACAATGATCAGCACTAACACTTTCAGCATCAATAAAAATCATTGTATTCTTTTTTTTATGCGTTGAATCTGCTTCATCATCATAGTATTCTTCGTCAAAGTAATAATCATCGTCATCATATTCATCATAAAGTAGGTTTTTCCATCCATTCGAATAACTATCTCTAAACATGACGCACTCCAATAATATATGTTAGTAGTTCATAATAATATTAGCGAATATGACATCACTTACTCTCGATTAAATACTGTGAATCCGATGTAGCAATTCCCTGAGCAAGTTCCTCTGAATCAGCACCAATAATTGATAATTCTCGTATTAACTCGTATAACTTAGTCAGATTTAGTGAAGATGGCTTATACTTATCATCATCAATAATCAAAGCGCCTCTATATAACTCTACATCAGAATAGTTAGTTAATTTTGGCTCTTCGTTTGTTTTCACTCTCCATCCTTCTATAAAAATTCCATCAGCAGTAAAAATAAGATCCGGCGACAGAGCGCTGGTATTAGTTAACGCACCTATAATAATACTTCTATACTTTAAAGTGTATTTTCTTCGACGAAAATAACCTTTGAATTGTTCTCTACCACTACCAAACTTCAAAACAAACGAAAATTTGCTTTCTGGATGTTCTATTATTCCTGAAACTGACTTGTTTATGCACAAAGCCATCTGTTTAACCTTTTTGCTAAGTTTCGCCCTATCGAAGACCTTTCCAGTCAAAACACTTGATGATATATATACATCGTCAATTTCTTCAACGCTATCTGAATTATTCAGCAACAGGTAGTCTGGATTGGGAATACCATACTTCAAACAAAATCTTCTGAGGTTTATACTTGCCTCAGATAGCAGTGACATATTCTGTATTCCTTTAATTTTTCCAATCACTGAAATCGTGTATAAAGCAAGAGACTCCTTTGTAAAAAATCCAAAAGAGTAGTCAAGCAAGCGATTCAAACTGCCAATGCCAAATGTGTTATTCATACTTTCCTGCAAACTGCTAAAATTATCTCCATTATCCTTAAAAACACTTTCAATATTATTAGAAATATCAGATATCAGTTGTACAGTTTCGTCACTATCATCACATATCAACGAATACAGATTTTCCAGCATCCCAATTAATTCGTTTAACAAAGCAAGCCAAGATGAGAATACATCTGCATCCTCCAACCTACTCACAAAATCGGAATTATCTACGCCAATTATTTTTTGATACTGACTAATTCTCTCGTTTCGATGATTTTCATCATCACTCCAAAAACTGTCTTTATACGATCCGTTTTCCTGTGGAGCGGGTATAGCCTTATTGAATCGAATAATAAATGATTCTATGATGTGTTTAATTACAAGTGCATATTCCCTTGTCAGTCTTTCAACTTGCCTGTATATAAAATCGTTTTCTAGTTCATCATCATCCTCATCGCCCTCAGGAAATGGAAATAGTTGATTCTCATCCACGCGAGATGAAAGTAATTTATAGTCCATCTCAATTGTCGATTCACCATTCCTAAAAGACTTCACATACAAATAGCTAAGTAATTGTCCATTTACAACGGAATTATATCCTTCATTCACAAGATACTTCAGCCATCTTCTGCCTTCTGTTTCATTACCAACACTTAGATAAGTCAATGCGCATAACTGAAGAATATCGTTTGATCTACCAGATGTTTCAACAGCAGAATCCAGCAATTCATTTATCAATTGACTGTCCTTATTTGCATCTAATAGTCCAATATATTCCAAAGAACATGAAGAATTGATCAAATCCTCCCTCAAAAGTCCAAAAATATTATGTTTTTTATATTGTTCAAACTTATCTTTTGCAATCAACGCAAACTTTTCAGCTATATCTATTTCGCCGTTTTTCTTTGCTTTCTGACTAACAAGATTTGCAGAATGACCCAAATAATACCAAAACGGTGGATAGGCCTCAAAATATTCAGAAATATATTCTAATCGTTCATATCTACGCAAATCATCCGGATCCATTAGAATTGCATTATATTGTGAAATCTGTTTTTCAGTTAACCTATATTCTTCATTAAATCCGTATGTTTTGGACAATCTCCAAGACGCATCAAACAATTCACGTCTTAGACCATTTAATTGATCTATTGCCGATCTCTGAAGTTGCCACTGATTCCTCTCATGCTCCAAGTCATTTGAAGCTTTAGCTCTGCGGTAATTCATATATCCCATTCCAACCTGAGATGCGACATATAAAAGGGCTGTCCAGGGATTTGATCCACCATAAACCACTCCAAAAGAAGGCACAGCAGACCATATGGCATTTTTCATCTTCTGCTGATATTCTTTTTCAATCATTTTTTTGTCGCCTGATTGAATCCTAAAGAAAGTTATCGTATCAAGCATTTCTTTAAGAATATGCAAAAGTGCATCATCTTTAGGCATATTTTCAAGATTTAGATTATTCAATATAGCATCATATTCCTGCTCAAGAACAACTACATCCTCATAATCTATTATCTGTGAAACAGAAACGGTACAGAGGTTCAGAGCGTAAGCCGCTTTTATAGGATCCATCTTCAAATCTTCATTATCAGGGATTGTTTTTTCATTTTTATTTATATGTTCAATAATCGCGCTTGTATTTGAATTGGACATTTCAAGATTTGAAAGGATAGATTCAAATAACAGCTTCTGTTCTTTATTTCCGATTATCATTTTTACACTCCCCCCTATATCAGAATTTCATCTCTAAAACGATAGGAACATGATCTGATATTTCTAGCCTGTGTTTCTCTACATCACCATTACAATAATCATTCAAAGTATTGATCCTGTGAGCAACTAATGAAATACCTGAATTATCAACTAAAAATGTTTCATCATACGTAAAATGGTCATAATTGTTAGCATATTTGTCAATCTTTTCCGACTCGTCATCATTATCACTAACCTGCTGTTTTAATGTTGTTTTTTCTGTCTGAACAGTCCTGTAATTCTTTTTTACAGGTCCATCAAAAATCTCATAATATTCCTGCACATACGGATATGGGTTTAAGCCACATTTTAGATTCAAATTGTAATCACCAAGAAGTATTGTATAGGCCACCCTATTATTTCCCTTTCTTTCAGTTGCCTTCTTTTCACATATTTGTTTTATTAGGGTCTCTACTTCATTTCTACGTAATACTATTCCCGATTCAGTCTGTGAAGATGGAGTATCATCATTTGAGGAAACTGAAAATCTGACATGAGTGTTAATTAGGCGCAATTCAAAAAACGGCCCATTTTTAGGTATAAAGCGCCCATATAAAGGATCCCTTAAAAGTCTGTCATAGCCAGGAATTGTATGATATGCATCAACAATCTGTGGCTGCACAATGTATTCCTGTCCATTGAAATCAGAATCCTTTGCAAGTTCAAATCTAGAAGTGTTCCATACAAATGCATAGCCCTCTGAAGCTATTGGCGATTTCGATCTTGGTTGTCCCCAACAGCCCTCCCAGCGATTACCTAAATACGGTAACAATTGATACTTCAGCGCATTAGGAGTAAGAATTTCCTGAATAGCTACAATATCGAAATTAGAATTAATGATATCCGCTATTGTCGACATGGACTTTCGAATATTATCATCGCTTTGAAGTGAGAACTTCAACATATTAAAGGATCCAATACGATAAACCATTTTCATCACCTCGAAATTTGTATGAAATATGGACAATATTTAAATTGTTAATTGCATTTTTTGTTTCCCATCAAACATATGTTAGGGCATACGGACGTTTTCTTGGAAAGAAGGCGATATCCCTTATCCATTGATATATCGTATCCCATTTCCTTCTGAGACTCGACATTGCTTTTAACAGAACAACGGTCGCATTTCATTCCGTAGTTCTTATCCAAAAGCTTTATGATATCATGCTGAGTGAGAGAATGATTCTCGTCGAAATACACTCTGAGAATCTCCAGGATAAGCATATTAAGCATTTTCTTATTTCCAGTAGCGTACATACTATTTTTCCTTAGAAAGTTTATATACGATTCTATCTGTCAGTTCATTAATATCTTTAATCAATTGATGTCCTTTTAAATCCCACTCATCCAAATACTCTGACAAATGTACTGTAAATAATGAAGCCTCATAATAATTTCCATTGTATCCATCCTGGACCCCAGACCATGACAATCCTATTCTTCCCTTTAACTCATCAAAAGATTCTGAACAAATCTCCTTACAATATTTATATAAATCATTATGGATAGATTTGATTTTTTCGTCCTTTTTATCATACCAATCGTAAAGGCGAAGTGACAAATATGGTCCATCTGAATTGGTATCAACACGCCAAAACAGACAATTTGATTTATTATATTCTTGGAAATTTATGTTTTTAAAAATTACAAGTTCAGCATATTTTTGCCCTCTACTCGAACCCGTCTCTACCTTATATAATCCCGAGTCAGTAATCCATCGTTCTTTTGGAAAAATTGTTCTCAAAAAGTTATGCTGTGCGATTGTCTCGGTTGAAATATAAAAACGTTCATTTTCCTTTCCAAGATAGTTTCCGTATACAGCATAATAATCTAGAACCTTGCTAAGGTGTGCAGTATATTCATCAAGGATTTCTGAAACATTTCTATATTTGTCTTTTGAAAGCAAATCAAGAAATTGATGACCATTTATTTTTATGTCTGCAACAACTTCTAAATCATTGTCATAATAATATCCTGTTTTAAAGTATATTGATTTTACAACATAAGAAGCAGCTGAATTGTTATTTAGCTGTCTCTGATTATCTAATTTATTGAAATATTCAACATACTGTCTTATTTGATCATCATGTTCCGACGAATATACCTTGTCTTCAATCACAAGAATTATTTTCTGACCATGTAATGCCACTACAATATCTGCTTTATTTACTTGTTGCTTGATGGTTACCTTCTGATTCAAATCAAAGTTTTCAATTCCAAGCATGGCAAACATTTCAACTGCCAAGGCGTACAAATCTGAATCGGGAAAATTAATCCAATTAAGTATCCAACAGATCACTGCATCCTGGGATAACTCTTTTGTAGCAAAATCGAATATATTATTCTCTGTATTCATAATCATCCTCCTAACACAAGTTAATACTCCTCAGTTAACTTTCATTGTGATAATTATAATAATATTCTATGTGCATTTTAATGTACAGTGTGTATTTTCAGAGCAACTCCATATAGTTAATATGCATTTCCACGTGGAGGTTTAGAACAACAAAAAACAGCCACGCCGTAGCGCAACTGCATTTTTAACTCTTTTCAAGTTTTCTTATATATGTTTTTAAAGCATCGAAAGGTATTTGGGATACTCGCTTTCTGGTATTCCAAGAGCTTTCATGGCCTGTTCGGCGCTGATAGTCAGATTTTTCATGATATTCCGGACAGATTCAAGAATAGCTTTCTCTCTGCCATCTTTAATACCTTCTTTAATACCTTCTTCCCTACTCTGAGCCGCTCTTTCTGCTGCATATTCTTCAACCGCTTCACACATAATTCTTCTGCCTCGTTCCTCCTGCTTGAAATGGCAAACCGCTTTTTCAAGCTCACTATTGTAAAATCCTTCAGTTCTCCTGTTTCTGAAGCTTGATATATATAACTCTCAAGCCCGTTCATATCGCTGCCAATTATTTGAGATCATGCTTACTGATATTTATCCAGATATGCCTGTACTGAAGGCGCTGTATCAGTCCCATACATGTAGAACATCGGAAAAAGACACTTGTGGCCGTACCAGTTGATAGAAGGATCAAGCTTAACTGCAGATCCGGGGATGGTTATCCTGTAATCAAGGCCGTCATAGGAAAATTCGCTTACTAATGTGATATCCGGATTTTTTTGAAGCATTTCCAGAACGTGATAAGAAAGCGCGGGATATCCTTCTATACGTACTACCCGGGTTCCTCCGAGATTGATTGCTTCAGAGAGCTTATCCTCTACTTCCCGCATATAATTTACAGGTGGCTCCGGCTCGTAAACCAATTCTGCATAAGTATATGTATATGTTACATCATCCGTAATTGGCGTTGTCGTATTTGGTGCCGATGAAGACCAGCTTCCAGCCATAAAGCCAGCTGAAGGTTTGTCCCCGGCAGCAGGTATTTGTCCGGCATAAAGACACCCTCCATGTGTCACATACGCGGTTATATCGCTCGTTGCTTCATTAGTCCATCTACCATTTACCACTCTAAAGGTTACAGCGTGGGTTGTAGTTTCAGCATCAACTATCTGCATTGATTTTATATCAATCCCCGACCCATCTGTAAATTGGCCTGCTATTTCAAAGTATCCGGTAGCATCTGCAGGGATATTAAATTGACATGTCAAAGTATAAGTATTATTTACGTATGATGATTGTATGCTGTTTAAATGACAAGAATTCCCATAACCCATAATACACTTACTATGGACATAGACCTCGTCTGCAACAGTTAGTTCTCTATCAAATGTAAAGATGACGGGGATATCAACGGTACTTCCCTTAACCAGCTGATGTGGCCCTCCAACGCTTACGCTAACACCAACCGGAAAATCTGCCTTAACCTCAGTTTTAAACATAAAACTGAATAAGATCCCGAATGCTACTATCAGAACAACTCTTGATAATATCTTCATTATATTTTTCATAACCGTCCTCCCATAAAATCGCTCTATACTACGATTTAACATATCTCCTTCTGATCTCCTATAAAACTCACAAAAATTTATATTTGTATAGTATTCAAATTTTATCACTTTATACACGTTTTAAGAAACAAAAAACATCACATCCGAAAGCATGGCTACATGATATATCGTATCACCAAAAGTGCTAAAAAAATCCAACATCCCCCTCAAAAATCCACCAAATAAATCTTAATATTAATCTCCCTAAACGAACCTCTTGGCTCCATATGGTCGATCTTGGCGGTGAGGAGTTTGCCGGCGTCCATGAGGCGGGTGAAGACGATGTTGTCCTTTTCGGGGATGTAGCCGAGTTTGCGGCCTTCGCTGTTAAGGACCAGGATGGCATTCTCGTCGAAGCGGTTTTCGGGCTCACGCTGAAGGACGAGGGTGTCTCCATCCTTAATGGTATCAAAGACAGTCTCGTCCTTGATATGTGAAGTCCCGGCCACATAGGTGTCGAAAAGATGGATCTCATTGGTCAGGGGCTTAAGAACTTCACCCAGGGAATGAGTCGTAAGTGTTGTAAGGGTATTCTTTTCTGCTATGGTCAGTTCAGTTCCCATGTTGTATTTATGCCTTTCCCGAGAAGGATCTCGTTGAGTGCTTTCTTCAGGGTCTCATGATACTCCTCGTAATCTCTGTACTCGTCTTCCAGCTGGTTTTTGTAGGATTCGATGCTCTCCTTGTCACGGATGTAATCTTTGAAAACATAAGGCTCGGAAGTGGTAATGTCGTAGATTGCACGCTCTACTTTCTCGATACGCTTGTCGATCCTGTCAATATCTATCTCAAAGCCTTCACCTCCCAGATCTTCAAGTGCTTTCTTCACAAGGATCTCAAGGTTTTCAAGTTCTTCAACATTACTTGTACGATATGCTTCCAGGATCTTTTGCCAGAGTTCACGAAGGGTTTCATTTTTTTCGGTTTTTGCATTCACATCGGGGTGAATGAGTTTGCAAAGCCTTCTATAGATCTTCTTTGCCCTGGAGACGCTGTATGCATCCACTGTAGTAGCATCATTTGCCATCTCCAGCTGGTTTTGAATGCTCTGAAGCTCTACCTTATATACTGTAACTTCCTTATCCACAGCTTCCTTCATACTTTCTACATTGATGGGGAGTCCGCGGTTAAGCATGCGGCGGCAGTAGCTGATGGACTTCTTAAGCTTGATGCATTCCAGCTTTAATTCGAAGTTTTTGATGAGCTGCTCTCCGAATTTGGTCATATATGTGATCTGGATGGAGTCACAATCCTTGAGAAGCTGGGCCTTCTTTGAAAGGAGTTCAGCCAGTTCGTCGTATTTATCTTCTTCAAAAATGGGTTTTTCGGTGTGTTTTTTATTGTTTTTCATATCGGTTCTCCTTTGCCCAAAGGATACCTCCCGATGTGTCCAATAAAAACACCAATAAAAAACCCGCGTATATACGCGGGTTTTTGCTCATATCGCTCATATGATATCTGTTGCCGTCCATCAGAAATTGCTGCCGTTCCATCCCCAGTCGGATGTTGCGGAGTACTTCACGTAGATATGGTCAGGGGCTATTCCAAGGACGTCGCCGAAGATCTTGGTGATCTCACCGGTAAGTTTGGAAAATGCACCGCTGTTGGCAGAACCGTATACGCTGACTTCCACAAAAGCAATGGGCTCGCTGTTGTTGCCTCTGAAATAGAGGTGGTACTCGTCTTCAAAACCGGTCATGAGCCAGCTTTCGCTTTTTCCGGGGATGACAGAGATTGCTTCTCCCAGTCTTGTCTTAAGCTCTTTTTCCTGATCGGGTGTGATCTTAACGCTTACTTTGGAATTGATAAATGGCATTTTTTCACCCTCCTTTTAATGAGTGGATAAAAATAAGTAATTTAAGCCAACATGCTGATTTTTTCGGCAACTTTTTTCACAACAGAAATATCGCAGTCACACAGATTGGCAATTTCGTCATTTGAAATACCTTTTTTCAGCATATTTTCAATGACCTTTTCCATACCCTGTTCTAAGCCCTGTTCTATGCCCTTTTCAATTCCCCTTTTATAGAAAACAACTTCCGGGAGATCAAGTACTTTTCCACCCATATAATCATCCCCTTTTTTTAAAAGATTCTTCTTTCCTGATGCCAGTTTGCAAAACACACTATGTGTTACTGAAATAATAACACCGATAGTCTTTGCAGACAATAGGCCGGTGGATTGTGCCAACTCAAGTCTGTTGAAAATTTCACCGTACATATTCAAAAACTCGGTTATTCGTTCTTTATCGGAATCAATCTCACCCAAACTCTTTTCATAATTGAAAACATAAAACGGAAGCAGCATATACAATCTGTTTTCAAAGATCATATCCAGAGAAAAATCAGTCTCCTTAATAATCTTAATATCATAACTAACACTTCCGTTTGGTGTTTCAATACATATACATGCCTTTTCAGGAGCTTTGTCGGATCTTCTGAGCAAAAGCACACCAGCTATCGGCATCTTAACCCTAAGTACGTCTGAACAACTTTCTGCTTCAGAAATAGCAATCTGTGTGTCATATTCAAACATCCTCAAAAGAATCGTTCCGTCATAGGCCTTACTTTCACATTCAAGATGATATTTTTTACGTATTCCATCCTGAGTTATAGAAAAATGTGAATCAGTGATCCGTTTTTCTTCAGAATGATCAGGTCGCTCTATAAATGATTCGTTTCTAAGTCTGATTATCTTAGCTGTATCATTATAGTTTTCACTAAAAAAATAGTTAACAAAAGGAATAAGTACATCATCACACTCTCCCTCCATTGTCCTAAAAGCATCATCATATGCAATATCAGAATAAACCGGCTTATTTATAACATCTTTCGATTTTCCCATCCAACATCCTCCTAAAATATTAATTTATGGAGCAATAATATCTTCCGGGTATCGATAAAATAATAAAAAAGCTATAAAAAGTAATTATAAATTTAAATAATAAAACGTGGATTAATCGGGTGAACACCCATGATTCAGACAAGCCACGGCTGTATCATTGCTACAGTCAAACATTACCACATAACCACAGACTTGTATATTGACAGAACAAACAAAAATTCAAAAATCATAAAAGATGCGACGTAGAGAGCACATCAACTCAGTTTATGACACAACTGTCGCAGATTTATCATGCATACTGCACAAAAACTTCCCAATCTCCGTAACAATCGTGTTGTTGATCGAAATGTTTTTGCTGATGTTGCCAACTTCAAGGGAATGGTCCGCACCCTCTATCACGCAAAGAGGGATACTCATTTCAGCAGCACTCTTTTTTATAACGCTAAAATCGGACCAGGGGTCCGCATCTCCGATAAAAGCAAGTACGTCCTTAGAAGAAAAAGAAAAAGTCTTCTCAACGGGAGTAAGCCAGATCTGTCTTGCGGGCAGTGCGTTATCCGAAACGTACTTTGCGGCCGCTATGGTTCCGAGACTCTTTCCCACAAACACGACATCTGAGTATGAATCAAATGAAACCTTTGAAAGCTGTTCCGCAGTCTGGGCACAAGCCAGCTTAACCGCAAGGAGTTTACCTTCGTCATCGTGCATTATGTCTTTTGGCATATCAGAGAAAGCGATGTGAACTATCTCATATCCCAGACTCTTAAGATACTTTGCCGAGTAATATAAAAGCGGTCTGTCCTTTGTATACCCGATTCCGGGAATGATCACCGCAAGTTTATCTGCCATTTTTCTCACCAACCTGCATTAAATCAAATATCAAACTCTGCAAAAACCGCGGAGGCCTCAGCCATCTCGGCAGCGGTAAAAGCACACAGCTTAACTGTTACATCCGCATCAGGATGATCTTCCAAAAACTTCCTATAAGCCAAAATGCACTGCTTTGCGGAAACTGCCACGGGATTTTCCAGACTCCCTCCGAAGATGCCGGAACTGATAAGAGGAAAAGAAATGCTTTTGTATCCGTTATCGGTCAAAACAACCAGCGAATTGTAATATGCCGCAAGGAGCTCATCAAAAGCCTCAGGAGTAACAGCAAAGTTCGGTCCTACTGCGTGGATTATAGCCTTGGCATTCTTTAAGCCAAAAGATGGTGTTATAACCGCATCGCCGTCATTAAGGGGCGTCTTAATCTTGCTACAGGCATCAGTAAGTGCAGCAAGTCCCGCTTTACGGAAGATCACACCGCAGATTCCCCCGCCCGCCCACAGATCGCAGTTTGCCGCATTTACAACGGCATCTACTTCCTGATCTGCACAGGATCCGTTAATCAATTCAATCGTGCTCATAAAGTCTCCCCTGCTGAATCTCACTCCATAAAATACTGCATCATCTCATACTTCAGTCTGCTTCCTTCAACTATTTCAGGAGGAAGCAGGGCTCTTGCAACCAGTTTGATATCATCGGATTCGATGTCCGTTCTTTTTAAATTGGCGTAGTCGCCCTCTATGCTTACTACTTCATAATAAAAAGTTTCCATATGGCTGCACCTTTAATCCTTTACTATTTCTCCGTCCCAGTCGATGATCCCACCAAACTCGTAGACGTTTGCATAACCCATATCCGCAAGTTTTTGCGCAGCTTCCTTGCTGCGTCTTCCGCTGCGGCAATATATAAGGATCACCTGGTCATAGTCAGGAAGTTCTTCGGGCTGTGCATACTCGATGCTTTCATTGGGAATTAGGATGGCTCCTGGGATATGACCCTCGGCATATTCATCCTCACGGCGGACATCAACGATCACATGTCCGTCATCCTTCTCCATCATTTCCTTAGCTTCTTCCTGTGTTATCTGGGTATACTCAAAAGTGCGCACCATACCGTCTCCGTCCATGACCTGTCCTCGTATATTGCAGGCAGCAAGAACGCAGACGAAAGCAAGGCATATGACTACACTTATCAGAATCTTTATCATTTTCATTATTTCTTGATCAGTTTTGAAAACTCAAGAGCCTTTCCGGCATCTCCGTCTACTTTAAGTTTTCCGGTAGTAAATGCAAGTACGGGATCAAGTTTTCCGTCGATGAGTTTGTTGAAGTTGGTCATGTTGATGGTAATGGCGCAGTTTCTGTCGTTGTACTCGTAAGGCTCGACATTGATCCTGCCGTCCTTAACCTCAACGTAAAAAACGCCGGAATCTTTTCCCGTGATATTGATCTGCACAGCAAGGAAATCACGGTTAGATGCATCAACACCGGATGCAAGAGTTCTTACTTTGGTTAACAGTTCATCAAAAGTCATTTTTATTCCTCCCTATAAAAAAATTCACATATATTATAACATTTCCATCATTAAAGCATGTAAACAAAAATATCTCTTGCATTTAAATATCTGCAGGGTATATTATTATTAACGGAGAAGCACTCACTCCTTAGTGGATGCTCCCGA
>ONTX01000467.1 GCA_900320825.1 uncultured Lachnospiraceae bacterium
AACCTTTTTTGCATATTTTCCGCCGAATCTTCTGGCAACGGTATCAAGCTCATAAAGAGCATGCAGGGACTGCTGCGGTCCCATTTTTCCGCTCTTGCACGAAATAAAAGTGGGAACATATCCGTTAAGCGAAAGAACATCAATCTCATTTAATACATCTTCCCCGGGATTATCGTGTATCTTGCCGTCCCAGTCCAAATGAACTCCGACCCTGCAATCGCCTCCGTTTTTTCTCTGCTGCTGATATACATACAGTTCAAGAACACTGCCTCCTTCAAACAGACAGGTCTTTACATCTTCATTTTTATATCTGAAACTGTATTTGCCGTCTTCATGCTTAAGATCCAGAAGGATACCGTTTTTTGCAAGCGTGTCAAGCATTTTATTGAGTTCGGATGCAGTATCCAGTCTGGTGTCGGAGTTTTTTAAAGCATTTAAGATATAAGAAGCATCCTGTCTTACGCTTAGATCATCATCAGGGATAAAAAAACTGCTCATAAAAACAGAAAGAGGATTCCAAAGATCCCCAAAAGACCTGGCTGCCTTCCATATTTTTTCAATATCCTGACCGAAATCTTTGCTTACGGATTCTTTTATATCTTTATGAAGAGCATGATTGATCTTGCCGCCATGAAGTCTTATAAAAGCATCAAGATTCAAAAATACACGCTGTCTCTCTGCTTCGGAACTCATGCAGACATCAGAGCCTTCATCAAGTTCTATAAGTTTTCCTGTCTCAATATCATACATATGGATAGGAAGTACATATTCCTGAGCAAGCATACCGAACGCAACAAGGAGCATGCTCTCTCCGCCCGTAATATCGAAGAAAACATGATTTCCCTGCTCAAGCTCATACTCGATCTCGTTTCTCATTGAAGAAAGCACCGACTGAAGATCGTCATGGGACAAAGGATGAAATACAGCTTTTTTAACGCTGCATTTATTTATCAGAAAATTCTCGATCCTCTTCTTCTGCTCCCCGATCACCTCGTGGTATCCGAAATAAACCACCTTATCGAGTTTGAAGTTCATACATGTTATTACATTGTCCACGGGCTCATCACCCAGAAATTTAAACAATACTTCCATAACCTATCCTTCACCCCCGGTTCACTGAAGCTCACTCACTCTCTTTTTATAGTTTTCCGCGTCTCTGTGGCCGGCTTCAATAGCCTTCTCATACCAGATCACCGCATTTTCGGTATCTCCGAGTTTGTCATATGAAAGAGCCGCATTGCCGATGCTGTTTATGTCTTTGTTTTCATCCGCATTCAATGCAAAAAAGTAAATGGCCTTTTCATATTCTTCATTGTAAAAATAGATAAGACCTATCCTGTTAAGAAAATGTTCATCATCCACTCCCACAGGATCTCTGTAAAATAACGGATCTCCATCTACATCGCCCTCGGAAAAACCGCCGGCTTTCAGATAATACTCCAGTGCTTTTTCTTCATCCATGGGAACTCCATGCCCGTCATAATACAGATCTCCCATTCCCATGTACGAAAAGATACTCCCATGCTCTATCCCTTCCTGATAATAAGAAAGAGCCGAGGCGTAATCCCCTTCCAGTTCTTTGTCCTTTCCGGTATTGTAATACAGGCTTTCCGGATCTTTTCCTTCGGATTGTTCTTCTTCGAAAGGCCCTACAGTCTCTGCTTTTTCAGCTGTCTCAGTAACAGGAGGTCTCATTTCTTCCTTAAAGACCCCTCCGTCACGAATGATGGATGAAATGATCCAGATTATTCCTATTATCAGTATGATCACAAAGACAAATACTGTTATCAGGAGGTCCTTCAGTGCTTTCTTTGAACGTGATCCCTTGTAGGCGGTTCCTCTGCCATTTACGGATCGCACTGCTTCTCTTCCCAAAGGAGCAGGTCCTTGAGCGGACAGTATAACCTCAATATACTCCCTTAATGTGGCAATATTCTTTTTTAGCGGCTTAGATACCGCATCAAGCCAGTGAACTCTTGTAAGATAGTATTCAAGTTCACTGCTCATCTGTTCATTAGTCAGCTTAAAAGGAACTATGGTAAGTCCGGCATTAAATGCCATGGCTATCTCATTCATAACCTGTCTTGAATTGTTGGATTCATCCGTAAAAATAAGAACAAGAGCCCTGGAATTCTCCAAGGCAGTTGTGATAGCTGTTACCCACTCTTCTCCGGGAAGTATATCCCTCGGTGCATACCAGCACTTTATTCCGTTTTGTTCAAAGTCGGAAACCACGGCGTCTGCAACATTTTTATTCTTTGTTGAATAACTGATAAAAACGTCGTGTGTCCCTTTAACTTGTCCGTTCATTTTTTTGATATTTAATACGCAATCACACCATCCGCCGGTCCATCTTAAGTAATGTTATTTGCCACGCCTACAGATACGTAATTTTCAAAAACAGCCTTCAGATCGGTATCTTCTTCCGCAATAAAATTTCTTTTACCGTTTACCATATATGTGGTCCTGCCATCCGGACCTTCACTTTCGTCATATGTATCCTTGTAGAACATCCTGTTTGTGCATACCCTGCGGTCTCTGAGAATTCCCTTGCATTCACTTAAGGGGCATCCGGGAAAATTCACATTCCATATCTGGTTATGCTCAATGGGGACATATGCAAGTTCTTCCAAAAGTTCCTGAAGATATCTGTCTGTCACCTCATGAATATCACAGGCATCCTCGGAAAAAGCAATGGTATGGATTCCCTGGAATGCCGCTTCAAATGCCGCTCCTGCTGTTGCGGAATACTGAAGGTCAGTAGCTACATTGAATCCGTAATTAATGCCCGAAAGAACAAGATCGGGTTTTCCGGGAACTATATTCAGCACTCCTATCCTGACACAATCCGCAGGAGTTCCGCTGCATGCATATGCCTTTACACCTTCCACGGGAAACTCCTCTTCCCATGCATCAAAACTGTGCCTTAAGGTGATCCTGTGGGACTGGGCGCTTCTCTGGGACTCCGGAGCAACAACCCATACATCACCCAGTTTTTTTGCAGCTTCCGAAAGCCTGATTATTCCGTTTGATCCGATTCCGTCATCGTTTGTGATAAGTATTTTCATGTTAGTGTTCGGGGATATCTATTGTGAATTCATCATATGTGAAAATAAAAACCATATCCTGGGTATAAGCGGATGATGTCAGCTTATAATCGATCTCTTTGACAATTCCGCCATCGGAAATACCTGTTACTTCCAAAGTCGATTTCTCATCTCCGTTTACACAGTCAAAAGTCAGAAAGATCATGGAAGCGGTTTCGTTTCCCGCAATACCGTTTGTAACGTTTGCGGTGTATTTTACTTTTGATCCTTCTCCGAAAGCGTCCTTGTCATAATTGTTAAGAACGAACTGATTAACCGTATTTCCGGCGGTGTCCATATAAAGCTGATAATTGAAATCATCTTCATAGACTTCACCGCCGTTTGTAAGAACGCACTTTTTACCGTCTTCTATAAAAAGGTAATACTCAAGACCAAAAGCGATGTCATTGATATACATATTATCGCCGCTGCGCATGTAGATGGTATTTGCCTTGCCGTCCTTAAGACCCAGCATGGTCACAGGATCCGAATCCTCTACATTTTTAAAGAACTCTTCAGCTATCTTTCTGCAGCCGCTTCTGCTTTTTGATGATGTCTTCGAGCCGCATCCGCTTACGGTCAGCATGACCGTAACCAAAAAAACGGTAAGAAGGATCTTTCTTTTTTTAATCCTGTTCACGAAGCTTAAAATCCTTATCTTCATCTATCATATCGATCAGATACTGGGCTATCACAGGGTCAAACTGCGTTCCCTTGCATCTTTCGATCTCTTTTCTTACTTCTTCCTGGGTGCGCGGATTTGAATAAGACCTTTTGGAAGTCATTGCGTCATAGCTGTCTGCAAGGCAGATGATACGTGCCTCTTCGGGAATCTGCTCGCCGGAAAGCCCGTCAGGATAGCCTTTTCCGTCCATCCTCTCATG
>ONTX01000464.1 GCA_900320825.1 uncultured Lachnospiraceae bacterium
ACAAACGGTGTCCAGGCAATTTCTTATCTTACAAGAAACAAGGCAGACCTGGTTCTTCTTGATTATGAGATGCCCATAGCAAACGGCCCCCAGGTTCTTGCGATGCTCAAGAATGATTCCGAGACGGGACAGATCCCGGTCATGTTCCTTACGGGGCATGGGGATAAGGAAAGCGTTCTGTCAGTCGTTGGTCTGAGTCCGGTAGATTATCTGCTCAAGACTATAGATAAGGACGGGCTTCGTAAAAAGCTCAGCGATTTCTTCAGCAGAAGGTAACGGACCCCGTAATGGCTGTAAGATTATCGACTTATCTTAAAGAAAAATACGGAGAAAAGGTCTACAGGCTTTCGTTATCATCCGGCTGCACATGTCCCAACAGGGACGGCAGCGCAGGGATAACGGGAGGCTGTACTTTTTGTTCGGAGGGCGGCTCCGGGGAATTTGCGGCTGCTTTCGGAGACGTAGATAAACAGATAGATGAAGCGAAAAAACGCATAAGCCAAAAGACAGATGCAAAAAAATTCATAGCATATTTCCAGTCCTATACCAATACTTACGGAGATCCCGAAAGACTGGGCAGGCTGTACAAAAAAGCCATCGAAAGGGATGACATAGTCGCTCTTTCACTGGGAACGAGGCCGGACTGTCTTGGACAGGATATTATGGATATGCTCAAAGAGCTGAATGTCATAAAGCCTGTCTGCATTGAACTGGGACTCCAGACCGTAAATGAAGGGACTGCAAAAAAGATCAGACGCGGATATAAGCTGGAGGTATTTGAAAAGGCATATGATGCGCTGAAAAATGCATCCCTGATGGTGGTGGTCCATGTTATCTTCGGACTTCCCGGAGAGACCCGGGAGGATATGCTTGATACCATAAGGTATCTGTCGGGTCTAAAGCCTGTTCTTGACGGGATAAAGATACAAAATCTCCAGATCCTTAAGGGAACGGATATGTATGAAGAATATGTCTCATGGAAGGAATCAGGTGAAAAAGAAGACCTGTTCCGAATCATGTCCATGGAGGAGTATACGGATCTTGTGGCTGAGGCGGTATCACTTCTTCCCGAAAAAACCGTGGTTCACCGCATGACAGGGGACGGACCGAGGAAGCTTCTTGTGAGCCCGCTGTGGAGCCTTGATAAAAAAAGGGTCATCAACATGCTTAACGAAAAAACAAAGGGACTGTTTTCGCAAACCTGAAGGCGAAAGCCGGGCATGGTTGCGGCCCTATAAAGGAATCATTTATAATATAATCCGAGGGTTTTGTAAAAGGGAGATTTTTTTATGCTTAAAAAACTTTTTGCCACTCCGAAGAGGACTATCACAACCGTAATTTCCACTCTGGCTGTAGTGGGAGCCGTGATCGCCATCATAGTATATAATAGCTGGATCCTTGCCATTGTCATGCGTGTTGAAAGGCTTGTTGGCGAAGTCAACATGTTCGAGAACGGCAATCAGCAGGAGATCTTTGAGCAGATGCGTCTCAGAGACGGTCAGAGCATCATTACCGGAGGACAGAGTCTCATCACCATCTCTCTTGACAACACCAAGCTTATGACCATGGAAGAAAGCAGCTTGGCATATGTCAGGGGAAGAAGGAACAAGCTCAGGTTTGAACTTGTTGAAGGAAATCTCTTTTTTAATGTAAACGAAAAGCTTAAGGACAGCGAGTCATTTCAGGTAAACACAACTACCATGACCTGCGGTATAAGGGGAACATCCGCGTATGTCGGAAATGACAGTACCGGTCACGAAGTGCTCATGGTCACGGACGGCGTGGTGCATGTGGATGCGGTAAATCCAGTGACAGGCGAAAAAACTTCCACCGATGTTTACGCGGGAGAGATGATAACCATCTATCTTGATGAAGAAGCTGAAGGAAACGCAACAATATCAATAGTAAAGAGAAAGTTCAGGGAGGAGGATCTCCCGGCACTTGCTTTAAATGCGATAGATAAGGATCCCGGACTCAGACAGAGGATCTGTGACGCCACAGGGTTCAACGCCCGGAAGCTGGAAGAACTGGCCATAGTTACAAGTACTCCGGGCATTTCCATGTACGGAAAAGCGGCGGAAGAGCTTAAGGATATGGGAATAGCAGATTCCATCCCCTATATGGGCTTCAGATCCTTGGAGATCACTGAGATTGCAAACAGGGCGGCAGATGTTGCCGGAGAGGACCTTCCCCTTGAGATTGCAATAATAAAAGGCCTTGATGAAGTCATACAAAATCTCGCGGATGCCGGATGCAGCGAAGGTGAGATAACCGAATGCATGACGGTTTCTTCTGATGTGGTGATTAAAACCGTAAAGGCGGTCTCAGATAACGGTGTATCGGGAGAAGATCTTGTAAGTGTTGCTCAGAACGTATCAAATACAATTGCGGTATCGGTCCATGAGATGGAAAATACGGGTCTTTCACAGCAGGAGGTCGTAAACGTTGTGGAAGCCATAGGGATCGTTTTTTCCCAGGCTGTATCCGGACAGGGAGGAGGCCCTGTTACTTCGGATGATATTTTAAATGCCGTTGCCCAGGCTTCGGATCATAGTACAGGAACCGTATCAGGAGAGATGGACAAAGAATCGGACGGGGAGGAAACAGTCATAGCCCTCCTTGGAAGAAATACCACCCAGGAAGGTTCGTCTGAAGAAGAACCTGTCCGGGAACCCGAAGAAAAACCTGAGAAACCGGAGCAGACCCCTGGCGCCCCCGCCGTGCCCCAGCAGGCACAGGTCAGGCCTGAACCGGAACCTGCTGCAGCTGACGTGCCGGTTCAGCAGACACCTGCATTACCGGCTGAGCCGGAGCAGACACCTGCTCAAAACAGCAGCTCTTCATCGAATTCTTCAAGCAGTTCCAGCAGCAGTTCGTCAAGTTCATCCAGCAGCAGCTCAAGCAATAACCAGCCGACAACTTACGCGATTTCGTTAAGTGTTACTCCGCAGGCAGGAGGATCCGTAGGAGCTATGTCATCCTCCACACATACACAGATATCATCGGCTGCTGCCGGAGAAACAGTACTGGTTCAGGCACTTGCCGGTAACGGCTATGATTTCAGCAGATGGATAAATCCCCAGGGACTTAATCTTACAAGTATAAACAACGGTGCATATTATTCTTTTGTCATGCCATCAAGGGATGTCTCGTTAACGGCAGAGTTTTCTGTTTCATCGAATCCTTTAGGTAATTCTGTTACCTGTACGGTCTCTCCGGCAGGGTCCGGTACCGTTTCCGGAACCGGAACGTATCAGGCGGGACAGGATGTAACGCTTACGGCAAGTCCTTCACAAGGTTATACTTTCACCGGATGGGATTCTTTGCAGGGAATAGCGTTTATGAGCCTGACGAATCCATCTCAATCTTTCAAGATGCCTTCGGGAGATGTGTCATTAACGGCACTCTTTTCGCCTCAATCGTATACGATAACTTATAACTGTATGGGAGGTACCATCACGGCCACGACATATCCGACCAGTTACAATTACGGAACCGGTGCAACGCTTCCCACAAGTGCGGATCTGCAGGCTCCGGCAAATAAGAGGTTCAGAGGGTGGTTTCAGTCTGCGATGGGCGGAAGTGCAATTACCAGTATCTCTTCAACCGACAGCGGAAATAAGACATTTTATGCCCAGTGGGCGGACAGTAACTCATATGCATGGCAGAGCGGGGGTGTAAATTACAGCAGTACTAATGACAACTATTGGCTTTCTTCACCCGCAGGAACCGGAACCTTTACACTGGGAACCACTTCAGTATCCATTATCATGCAGGCTTCCGCAGCTGCGGGAACCCAGGTCAATATTCCGTTTGTTGTTGAATCAATCACGATAGACAGATTCGATCAGGTGGATCTGTCCGGTGCAGAAGCGGGAGCGATGGTGACGCAGACATTTTCCGGTACTGTAGTGGAAAGGACCAAAGGGGCATCTCCGGAGTATACCATCACTCCTTCGGGAGGTACCGGAGGTTCGTATTCGGGGTCTTTGACAAGTGAAACCATTTCCCAGGTTGTGATAAGTGACGGAAATCATACTTATACAGTGGATAAATCAACCGGAACAGTTAACGTAACCTGACAGGTCTGAAGCGTATAAATGTTTAACGAAGAAGAGTCAAAGAAAAAAAATATCATAGTGATGGCGGTGATACTTATTGCCGCCATCCTGATCGCGCTTACCGGAATGAACAGACAGCCTTCGAGACTGGAGAATTACAGTGAAGATTATCTGTATCGAAGGTTTGACGGATTTCCGGAAGATATCAAGATAGTAGCTATAGACGATGAGACTTTAGAGGCACTCGGACCTTATAATGATTGGGACCGTTCATATTTTGCGGACCTTATAAATGTTTTATATGCAGATCCGGAGCACAGTCCGGAAATCATTGCATTTGATGTCATCTTTTCGGGAACAAACGGTTCTTCAGAGGATGCAGAGCTTGTTGAAGCAGCTTCTAAGGTGCCGAAGATAGTTATGGCATCGCTTTTTGAAGCGGATAATATGATCCGGACCGAAGAGGGAACATTTTACACTGAGGCATATATCACTGAAGAACATAAGCCCTATGACGAGCTTCTTGCGGTGACCGATCACGCATTCACCAATGTCTCTTCAGACAGCGACGGCATAGTAAGACATATCTATACAAAGATCCCACCCGACTATACATTTTTCTCATATAAGATCGCATCCATGATCTCTGATGTTTCAGATCATAAGCTTAGGGAGGAAGTGATCTATTCCGGAAAGTCCGGAGAAGTTGAGGCTGTCTCCATGGCACGTGTACTGGACGGTACGGTACCTGCTGCTTATTTTGACGGATCCATTGTTCTTGTGGGTGCCTATACAGGCGGAATGATGGATTCATATAAGGTACCCTGCGACTACTCTAATGAAATGTACGGTGTTGAAATGCATGCCAATTTTATCACCGCATTTCTTCATGGCCGTTTTGTAAGACAGATCCCCAAACCTGTCATATTCCTGATCCTTTTTGCAACAGCCGCAGCTTTCGGATATCTTGTTTCAAAAGGATCCGTTAAAAGGAGCACCATGCTTCTTCTTTTGTTTGAAGCAGGTTATATCGGGATATCTTTTCTTCTGTTCTATGTATTTTCCATAAAGCTTCCGCTGGTTTCGGTATTTGGCGGCATCGGAATAGTATTTATCCTGAGTCTTTTCTACAGATATATTGAGCTTTTAAGAAGGCGTGCGCTGGAAACCCAGAACATGCTCTTTTCCATGGCTGAAGCTTTTGCTGAGGCAATCGAAGGCCGTACGCCCTACAATGCAAACCATACCAAGAATGTGGCAAGGCGCTGCGTCGAGATGCTGGATTATATTAACGAACTTCATAAAGAAGACAAGACGGAAATGCATTTTTCCGTTGCCGACAAAAAACAGCTGTATCTTGCAGCAATGCTGCATGATGTGGGAAAGATGGATGTTCCCACGGAGATAATGGATAAGCCCACAAAGCTTGGGAGCCGTGAAGAAAAACTTAAGGATCGTCTGAGCATCATCATCCTGAAACTTGAAAATGATATTCTTACCGGGAGAAAAGAAAAAGAATCTGCCGAAAAAGAGATTGGGAAGATAAAGGCATTTCTGGAAAATATCGGAGCCTTTAACTGCGGAAGGCCTCTTAAGGATGAGGAATGGGCGATGATAGGGGAAATGGAAGATGGTTTTTATGAAGAAGCCTGTGGAAAGAAGATCCCCTATCTTACAGGCGAGGAAAAAGACGACCTTCATATCAAGGCAGGAACCCTTTCGGATAACGAAAGGACTGTTATGCAGAGCCATGTTGTTTTTACGGACAAGATACTTTCCCACATGATATTCGGGGATATGTATAAGGATGTCAGGAGAATGGCGGCGGATCATCATGAGCTTTTGAACGGGAAAGGCTACCCCAGGCAGCTAAAGGCTGAGGACCTGGATGTCATGACAAGGATCCTTACCATCATGGATATATATGATTCGCTCATTGCGGATGACCGTCCCTATAAAAAGCCAAAGCCCGTGGATGTTGCCTTTAAAATACTGGATGAAGAGGCAGAGGCAGGCAAGGTGGATGCTTCTTTGCTGGAGTATGCAAAGGATCTGTATCTGAGAGGCTCGGGAAATTGAAAATCTGCTGATTTTCAGATATAATGTCCACATATTTTCTTATTCAGGGGTGAGTGCCGGAAGAGACGGTAAATATTCCGGTGCCGTATGTTTTTGATGAAGAACAGTATCAGAGCTTTATCGCTCCGGAAAAAAATATATCTTTTCATCATTCTTACAGTTCTTGTGGCCGTGGTGGGAACGGCATCTATTTCCTATAGCAATAACTTAAAGCAGATAGATCGTTATTATGGCGATACCACCATAAGTGCCGCCAGAAATTTTGCGATGCTTCTTGATCCTGAGTTTTTGAAGGAGCTTAAGGAATGCGTTCTGACAGATGAGTATATCGGCATCAGAAATGCAGCGGTGCTTGCGGATAATGAGGCACCCATTGAGGAATATCTCAGAAAAAAGGGTCTGTGG
>ONTX01000461.1 GCA_900320825.1 uncultured Lachnospiraceae bacterium
CGGAGCAAGACCAAACGGAAAGGTTAAGGGCTGCCCGCCCGTCTTTCAGGTAGGTCGCTTGATGCGTATGGTAACGTACGTACTAGACAGATGATCGTCTCGGCTTTTGCTATGACAGAACCCGGCTTACAGTTTCGCTCATATTAATGTGTAAGATTTACGGTATTTTTGCCGTTTTTATTTTTGGAGGTTTTGAAATGACTAGTATTGATGTGGTAAGCGGCTTTTTGGGAGCAGGTAAGACTACTCTCATAAAGAAATTGCTTAAAGATGCGGTTGATGCCAAAAAGACCGTGCTTATTGAAAATGAATTTGGCGAGATCGGAATAGACGGCGGATTTCTCGAGGAGTCCGGAATAGAGATCAGGGAGATGAATTCAGGATGTATCTGCTGTTCTCTTGTAGGCGATTTCGGAACATCTCTTAAGGAAGTCATCGCTAAATATTCACCTGAGAGGATAATTATCGAGCCTTCGGGAGTCGGCAAGCTTTCAGATGTTCTTAAGGCTATCGAGAATGTGGCAAAGGATCTTGATGTAAAGATCAATTCCGCAGTTGCTGTGGTTGACGCATCCAAGGCAAAGATGTATTCGAAGAATTTCGGAGAGTTCTTTGTTAATCAGATCGAATATGCAGGAACCGTAATTCTCAGCAGGACCGATGTTGCATCACCCGAGAAGATTGCAGATGCCGTTGCCATAGTTAAGGAACACAATCCTAAGGCGACAGTCATCACCACACCTCTTGATCAGCTTGATGCCAAGGATGTTCTTGATGCCATCGAAGGAAATGACAGCATTGATGAACTTCTTGCCGAGATGATGGAAAAAGCAAAGGAAGCACCTGAGCATCACCATCATCATCACCATGACGATGATGAGGATGAACATGAGCATCACTGCTGCCATCATCACCATGATGATGACGACGATGATGAAGAGCATGAACATCACTGTCATCACCACCATGATGATGACGATGATGAGGATGAACATGAGCATCATTGCTGTCACCATCATCATGGACATGATGCTGATGAGATATTCACAAGCTGGGGAACGGAAACCCCTGCCAAGTATACCAGGGACCGCATAGAGTCAATACTGAAGGCCCTTGACAGTGGCGATTACGGAACGATCTTAAGAGCAAAGGGTATGGTTCCTTCGGAAGAGGGAACCTGGATATACTATGACTATGTTCCCGAAGAGACGGATGTTCGTACCGGCAAGCCTCAGGTTACCGGTAAGATCTGTGTTATCGGTTCGGAACTTAAGGAAGATAAGCTTAAGGAATTGTTTGCCTGAGACTATGACAGGTTGATTGGAGTTAGAGATGTTTGGCGGAAAACCTAAGCAGGTATATATAATCAACGGATTTCTTGAAGCGGGAAAGACTGAATTCATAAAGTTTACCCTGGGTCAGGAATATTTCAGGACCAAAGGAAATACACTTCTTATCCTTTGCGAAGAGGGTGAGGAGGAATATCCCGCGGAACTGATGAAAAGATCAGGTACCGATATGATCCTTATTGAAGATGAGGAGAATATGAATCCCCAGCAGCTTGCTGCAATTGAGAAGTCCTATAAGCCCGACCGGATCCTTATCGAATGGAACGGTATGTGGAATTTCAAGGATTTCAAAATGCCGGATAACTGGCAGCTTGCCCAGCAGATAACCATTATTGATGCATCCACGTTTCCCATGTATTACACCAATATGAAATCTCTTCTTGCTGAGCAGATCAGAAATTCCGAGATGATCGTTTTCAACAGATGCGATAATGTCCGCGAGGATCTTCCTTCTTATAAGAGGAATGTAAAGGCAGTCAATCCCAAGGCTGAGATCATATTTGAGGATGCCCAGGGAGAGATAAACGAGATATTTGAAGAAGATCTTCCCTATGATCTTTCCCAGGATGAACTTGTTCTCGGTACAGAAGAATACGGTATTTTTTATCTGGATGCCATGGACCATCTTGAAAGATACGTGGGAAAGCTTGTTTCTTTTCAGGCGCTCTGCATGACACCCCCTGAATTTCCTTCAGGATTCTTTATTCCCGGACGTATGGCAATGACCTGCTGTGCACAGGATATGGCATTCCTCGGATACGCATGTAAGTATGCACCGGGCATGATGCCTGTTAAGGACAGAGAGTGGATAATGCTCACCGCCGAGGTGAAAAAGGAGTTTTTCAAGGATTACGGTTGTGAAGGTCCTGTGCTCTATGCCAAGGAGATCAATAAATCCCGTGAGCCGAAGGATGCGGTTGTGACCTTCGGACAGCAGGCCTGATCACAGGAGTGAGTTAAAAGATGTATTCATTCAAAGAATGGGTTTTTATCTTCTGTATTTATTCTGTTATAGGTTATATATGGGAGACGATATATTGCAGTATAGTTGAAAGAAGACTTGTAAACAGGGGCTTTATGAAAGGCCCCTTTCTTCCTATCTACGGAAGCGGAGTCTGCGTGATGATTGTAGCCTCGGCTCCTTTTAAGGATCATATCGTTTTGGGATGTCTTTCCGGAATGATATGTGCCACGGTGCTTGAGTATATTACCGGAGATCTTATGGATCATCTGTTCAAGGTCAGGTACTGGGATTATTCACAGGAGAAGTTCAATCTTAACGGACACATTTGTCTCGGAGCATCACTTGCATGGTTTGCGGCAACATTTGTCGTTAACCGTATTCTTCAAAAACCTGTAAATGCAATACTTGATCTTTTCAGTGACCGTTATCTTACCATTACCGATGCGGTGGTAATGGGGATAGCGTTCATTGATTTTTGTATTTCATTTAAAGCGGCTATGGATCTTCGTACAATTCTTGTAAAAATAGATGCCGCCAAGCATGAAATGAAGCTGATGCAAAAGAGGCTTGATGTCATTGTTGCCCTGCTGTCCGAGAGTGCGGGAAACAAGTATGAAGCCTTCACAGGCTCTGTCAGTGAAAAGATCGGGGATTTCGGGGAAGGCGTTAAAAACCGTATAGAGTATGTGGTTGATAATGTCAAGGAACTTGGGGACAAGATCATGCCCGATTCAGGCAAAAAGATCATCGACGAACTCTCCGGCATGAAGGATAAATATGCTCTGGCAATAAAGAATTATACTTCATTCATCCATCCAAGTCAGAAGATCAAAAACTTCTTTATCAGAAATATCATCAGATCCAATCCCACTATTACTTCCGATGAGTACTCCGAGGCATTGGAGGAACTCAAGAAACAGTCAAAAAAGTGATTGTTTCACTTTTGTTACGCCATGTAAATATAATGTATCTTGTAACAGGTCAAATATATGTCTGACTTATTTTCAGTTTTTCAGACTGACCGGTAAAAGAGTTAAGTTTAAGGAGAAAAGATATGCCTATCATTACACTTGAAATGTTTTCGCCCACTGGACAGCTCCCCCCGGATTTTATCTATACATACAAAAAGGCAGGATTCGGTTCAACGGATCCCGGCCGTGCAAGAGGGCCTTTCGAGATGTTCCTTATGGCGGAGAAAGGTTATTCATTTCAGGATATACTCGATATCAATGATGAAAAAAAGATCATTGATCCCGAGGATATGGTTAAGTATTATAATGAGTTTGTAAAAGCACTTGAAGATCATCCCGTACTTCAGATGGATAATGAAGGTAACACATCTCCTCATGAAAATGCGGATGCAAACTGTGCTTTGTACACAAGATGGTTCAAAGGAGCCATGGAAAAGATGAGGGAGTATGAGTTCCCTTCAAAGGATAGTTTAAAGACTCCGGAAGATGTATATGCATATTTAAACACACTTGAACAGTTCCAGGATTTTTCCCAGAACTGTCTGCAGGAATTCAATCATCAGTTCTCAAGACCCGGAACCGGCGCCAAGATGCTCAGTGAAGTGGGGATGGAAAACTTAGATACCTTATCCACCATCGATGCATATTCCAAAGCTACCAGTATGATCACGGGCAATGCGCAGAAGGACAAGTTTAAGGTCATGTTTTTCCCTCAGGCCGCAAAACTTATTCATGAAACGGAAGGCCTGAGTATCGGCGACATATCTTCTGTGAAGATCTTTAATATCTCAGCGGAAATGTCGATGATATCTTCGCACTTTATGATGGATATCACCATGGATATGGAAGCAGATGATGCTAAGTATGGTCAGTAGATGAAAAAAAATATCAGTTTTACGGATAATGATCCGTCTGATATGAATGACCCTGTATATGATGATATAAAAGATTCTTTGAAGCTTAATGTGACCAGAAACGGTCAGGTTAAGCAAATGAATCTTGGTGATCTTAAGGCTGAGGTAAATGAAGAGGCCTTAGAGGGCGCCTCGGGTAATTATAACAAGCCCGGTCTGAGTTTTACCGATAAACTCACGCAGGAGCAAATAAGCGATCTTGTAAATGAAGTTCCGGATATGCCCGATTACGATAACTTTAATCACGGGAATGAAGCAGAGGCCGTACATCAGCTTTTTATCAAAACTACCGGACATATGTTTGATGTTCAGACCGGCGGTCTGCTGGGAAGTCAGGACCTGACAATATATGATCAGGTAACGATAGACGGAAGATCTTTGAAAGATATCACTGAAGAAAAATATCCGGATCTTGAGGATGATCAGAAGATTTCGGCAGCTGAATTTTTGTATGCGGCAGCTTTTATTGATAAGGATATAAAGCTTCAGTATACACCCTGTGTTTATGACCCCAAGACAGGAGTTGTCAGCAAGTCGCCCGAACACATGACAATAACCCAGACTGAGAAAAACCTGGACAGGACTTACAGCGAATCTGTCGACAGACTGTTCGTTCCCCACGCTTTACCTTTGGGAGAAAGTTTTGAAAATATTCTGAAGAATGCAGAAAATGCTTATCAGAAGCTTTATGCAGATTCCAACCGCCTTACCGATTCATCTGAATTCAAGAAAATGCTCGGATCCTTCAAGGAACTTCATGAGCTTAACAACGCAATAGTTGAGGCAATGAACGAGTTACATACCGATAAGATCGATCAGGCAGTTTTTGATCATCTTAATGAACATCATGGCTATACGAAGGCGATGATAACCGATCTTCTCAAAGAGTCAGCTGCCAATTGTTCGGGATATATTACTGCCAAGAATGCTTCAGGCAGTTATCGTTCAACCGACAAGGGAAATGACAGACTTATGTGTGCGGCGGGATTTTTGAATGATATCGATCCGGCCCTGGCAAAGAAGGATTTCGGAAATATCAAGCTTAAGGATGCCGAAGGAAAGAAGACCGTAAGAAAGATCGATGATGTAAATGATTCGAAAAAGAGAATGTCTTTCAAGGATCTTATGAAGGACGGAAGCGATAAGAGAAAGAACACTGAAAAGACAAATGACAATGCAGCCAGGGGATCTAAGAAGAGAATGAACGAGAGAGTCCAGAAGTCAGGCCAGCAGCCTCAGGGTCCTAATCATCATTAACTGATTCGATCGGAAAGTATAACACAGCTCAGGTAATTTGCCTGAGCTGTTTTTTTGATTGAAAATAATCCTCCGTGATGATAAAATTTTTATCGGTAAGTTTTCTAAAAGGAGGTTCGATATGGAACTGGTCAAATGCATCAAAGAGCGCAGAAGCGTAAGAAAGTTTGATACAAAAGAAGTCTCTAAGGAACTTATCGATTCTGTTATCGACACTGCTCGTTTTGCCCCCAGCTGGAAAAATACTCAGGTTACCCGCTACACCGTTCTTACAGGTGAAGCTAAGGATAAGCTTGCAGCATGTACAAATATCTGGGCAAAGAACGGCGATATCATGAGAGGTGCCCCCATGGTGGTTGCTCTCAGCATCGTTGATAAGAGAAGCGGATATGAAAAGGACGGCACCGCCTCAATGCCTCACGGAGACGGCTGGCAGATGTTTGATGCGGGTATAGCCGCTCAGACTTTTTGTCTTTCAGCATTTGATGCAGGTCTTTCCACCGTTATCATGGGACTTTATGATGATAACGCGGCAGAGGTTATAGGTATTCCCGAAGGGCAGATCCTCACAGCACTTATCGCTGTCGGTTTCCCCGCTGAATCACCTGAAGCTCCCCGTCGTAAAGAACTTTCCGATCTGGTTACATATAAGAGTTGATATTTTTAGGACTGATATTTTTATCAGTCCTTTTTTATGAGAATAATTTACAGGAGAAATGATGATGAGACATCTGATGAGTCCTCTGGACTTTACCACCGAAGAGCTCGATGCTCTCTTTGATCTTGCGGCAGATATCGAGATCTGCCCTGAAAAATATGCGCATGTCTGCGACGGAAGGATACTGGCCACCGCATTCTATGAGCCCAGTACAAGGACCAGGCTTTCCTTTGAAGCGGCAATGCTCAGACTGGGAGGAAAGGTCATAGGTTTTTCAGATGCTGGTTCCTCCTCGGCTGCAAAGGGAGAGAGCGTTTCCGATACCATCAAGGTCATATCCCAGTATGCTGATATCTGCGCCATGAGACATCCCAAGGAAGGTGCTGCGTATGTAGCGGCTTCCAAGTCAGAGATCCCTGTCATAAATGCGGGCGATGGCGGTCACCAGCATCCCACCCAGACTCTTGCGGACCTTATGACTATCCGCAGCATGCACGGTAAACTTGATA
>ONTX01000460.1 GCA_900320825.1 uncultured Lachnospiraceae bacterium
CGTTGTCCATACTTGTCCGTAGTGTGACGAAGCGTGACAAGGAATGACAAGGAGCGACGAAATTATAGACTTTTTAACGTCGGGATTGGTCTGGGAAATCTTTACATCCCGTTCCGTCTTGTTGTCATGGTTTCCGTCGTTCGTCGGAATCGCCTCTTTGACTTTTCACATCCTGTTCCGTCATGTTGCACGAACGTGTTGTAAAGCTTGTGTCAACTCTTACGAAACACCACGTTTTGTGTTGCAGGACGGAATCGAAATCATGTAAAAACTAAACAAAACTTTTGCCCTATGAAACAGGCAGCTTACATGAGAAAAATCTTGCCCTCAATGTTCTTGATCACTTCCTGCTTTTTCTCCTCTGTACAGTCCGCGTAGATATCCATCGTCGTCTGTATATCCTTATGCCCCATGATAGATTGAATGACCTTAAGGTTGGTTTCATTCTCACAGAGTCTGGTACAGAAGGTGTGCCTCAAGTGATGTGCCGAAATATCAGGCAACAAAAAAGCTTCCCTCTTTTCCTTTTTGGCTTTAGCAGTCTCTTCCTGATTATACTCTGCTATCACCAGATGAATCGCACGATTCACCTCTACAGGTAATGTGACCGTACAGTTTGAGCTTGAAAACACAAAACCCGAATAGCCCTCGATCTCCTGCGTGCAGAATCCGGTGATCTGCTGGATCTGATATTCTTCCATGAAGGCTTCATATACCTGCTCGATCATCGGGATCGTTCTCATACCTGCAGCTGTCTTGGGCGTATTGATGTGGAGCGACTCACCACCCTTTTCAAGCTTACGATGAACAAGATTGTGGTTCACGCTTATGGTCCGGTTCTCAAAATCAAGATCCTGCCAGCGAAGTCCCAGGCATTCTCCGATTCTCATCCCACTGCCGATAAGAACAGTGATGACCGGCTTCCATCCCTCATATCGATGATTCTCATAAAGATAATTCATGAAAGCCTTCTGCTGAGGGACCGTGAGGGACTTGCGCTTCTCCTGTACCCACACATGACTCTTCTTGATCTCGCCAAGCACTCCGGCTGCGGGATTGACTCTGATATATCCGTCACGGACTGCCATTCCAAATGCCGGGTGAAGCTGGGTATGAACATTATCGACCGTTGCCGGGGAAAGACCTTCTTCGGTAAGCAGATCATAATAAAACTTCTTCACATCGGTGTACTTCACTTCGCAAAGCCTGCGCTTGCCAAAGGTTTCCCTTATATAATGATCATACGTGTATATGTAGTTGGCTCTTGTTGTTCCCTTCAGGTCGTACTTCTGCTTTATGTACGCATCATATACCTGATTGACTGTAATACGCTCCGCCCTCCTGGGATCCAGTCCATCCTCAAGATCACGTCTGATCTGCTGCTCCCTTTTTCTCAGACTGATCAGGTCTGTTGCATAGATGGTATGACGGTTTCTGTTCTTATCTGTATAAGAATATGAATACCTTCCATCCTTCCTTTGGCACTCACCGCTTCTGAGCGCGTATCCGCGGGAGTCCTTTCTGCTTTGTGCCATTTCGTTCCTCCTTATTGAATAGAAGGAACAGCTCATTTATTTCTTGGTCTTATACAAAAGCTCCAACGCTTCCTTTAAGACCTGTGATTGGGTGAGACCCATTTTCTCGCAGTAGGCAAAGAGTCTTTTACGTTCTTCTTCCGTCACACGGAATCCAACCTTCACACTCTTTGGATTTTCCGCATATGGTCTTCCTCGTGATGCCATGTTCTGCTCCTTTCAGATCTCTACCCTAATTATAATTGTTGTCCCACATCAAATCAATACATTTTTGATAAAACTAATGAGCTATTCCTTAACTTTATACTCCGTCACATATCCCTGAAGTTCTCCAAATACTCTTCAACGATATCGGTATTCACCAACACGATCCGTCTGATCCGGTATACCGCCTTGGCTTCCTTGGCCAGATCCATAAAGGAATGTATCCCCATGGAAAACATCGCCGCTCCTTCAGCGTACTTCACAAACTTCTTTTTGCCTTCCGTAAGAAGCCCTTCCATATTGTCCTTTTCTCTTCTCTTGTATCCCATGATATCCTCCCTTATAATTCCTCACGAAAAAACGGTGTTGTTCTTGATTCCAATACTCTTCTTGTTTTTGCGAGCATATTTCTGATCGTCTGATCCGCTTTATGCTCCTGTTCGGCAAGTTGCGCCGTGTCCAGATCTCCGTGTATGTAATGATAGGTGATCCGGTATTCCCTGCCCGGGAGTGTCTTCAGGCAGTTATCAAATACCTCATACTCTCTTCGCATCATGTGTATCGTCAGAATGTCCCTGCGATGTTTCTCCGAATTATCGGTGTCCTTTAGCAGTTCCCCGGAGAAATTGCATTCCTTGATCGCATCACGGATCATCACATGCTCTACAGCCAGCTTTGCGGTCGGATCGCTTTTCTTGCTTGTTTGGATACGAACTCCCAGGTCATCGCCATTCTTTTTTCTGCGGTTGTATTCCTTCTCATAAAGGATCCGGTTGAACAGGCCAAGCTCATAACAGTCGATCAGTTGCGGAAACACTTCATAATTCCTGTAGATCAGCATGAATCTTTCCCGGGGATCTCCCTTACCGTAGGCATCAACCAGTTTTTCATCTGTAATGCACATATAAAGCCCTCCAGTCTGAAATGATTATGGAGGTTTGGCTTGCCGGCTTGCGTCACCTCTTGCTTACATATGCAATTCTACGGAATACCACGTCAAAAGTAAGATAGCGAAGATCATACATAAGTATGGCGACACCATACTTATGTGTTTTAATGTTAGCTTTTTATTGGTTAGGGGGTGAGTTTTGTAATGAATTAAAAACTCTCCCCCTAACATTGACTTTTGCCCCTTAAAATAGTATCATTAAATGGAATTCATGCGATCGGAGGCTAAATACCTATGGAATATGAAA
>ONTX01000459.1 GCA_900320825.1 uncultured Lachnospiraceae bacterium
TGATGCGGATCTTATTGACGAGCTTTCTTTATTTAAAAAACTGACTGAAGTTGACCTGCACGGACACGACCTTACATGGGAAGAGCGGGTTGAATATGCAAAAAGATATCCCAGAGTAAACTTCGGATGGGTGGTTGAGTACGGTGACAATGAATATGATTCCACCATAACCAAAGAGATCGATCTTTCCAGAAAAAGGCTTGCAGAGAAGGATCTTCAGACCTTAAAGGAGCTTACCCTTCAGATAAAGGGACTTGAAAAACTCATTGTCTGCGACTGCGGTCTTTCAAATGAGACCCTTGGTGAATTCAGAAAGCAGATCCCTTCCGTTAATCTTGTATGGCGCCTTTATATGGGCAAATGGAGACTGCGTACGGATCAGGTAACATTTTCCGTTCTCATTTATTCATATGATTATGAGAGATTAAGAAGTAAGGATATCCAGGTACTTCAGTACTGCACGGATCTTAAGTGCCTTGACCTGGGTCACCAGTCCATAGTTGATATCTCTGTAATAGGAGAGTATCTGTCGGATCTCAGACTCCTTATCATGGCTGACAACTGGATCAATGACCTGACACCTTTAAGCAAGTGCAAGCACCTGCATTACCTTGAACTCTTCGTTAATAACATCACCGATCTGACACCACTTGGTGAGCTTCATGAGCTGGTTGATGTTAATATAAGCTACAACAGAAGACTTTCCGATATAACGCCTCTTCTCAATTCACCCATGATGGAGAGAGTATGGCTTGAGAGTACTTCCGTATCGCCTGAATCATTTGACCTGCTTGAGGCAACATATCCCAATGCAAAGGTAGTCCGTAAGGTTATGGGACGTCCTTCCGTTGACCAGGGATGGAGGGATGGCTGCGCCAGATACCAGCAGATGATGGATATGTGGTTCAACAATTACTACGGAGATGAATTCTCCAAGTATGACGATCTTGCTATAGAATTGGGGCTAAGGGATGATGAACTCTACGGTCCGGCTGAAGATGACGCATACGCAGAAGAGTCAGAGGATGAAACAGATGCCGGAGCGGAAAACTCTACAGAAACCGAAACAGGCGCAGAAACCGCTTCCGAAGAAGAGGAAGAAAGTTTATAAAAAAGTTATTGCAATTCTTCCGGCTGTATGATACTATAATACAGCTGTTAAGAAATCGGGGTGTGGCTCAGTTTGGTTAGAGCGCCGTCTTAGGGAGGCGGAGGCCGCTAGTTCGAATCTAGTCACTCCGACTATAAGGAGAAACCGTTTGGTTTCTCCTTTTTTTATCTTGTTATCAAATTTTGCCTTGCCAAGATTGTTGTTAGTATTGAATCATTTCATCTTGGATAGTAGTATTTATAATGTAAAGTATATCGATTACCGCTCTTTTGTCGGAGGAGAATATGGGCAGACTGACTTTTGTGTTTAATCAGGGAAAACTGAAAGAGAAAAATATGACCGAGGAAGATCTTTTGAAGCCCATGAGGGATTTTGCAAAAGAAAACGGTATTAAGGAAGTCAGCTTCGGTGTGTTTGAAGTGGACGGGAATAACGCTTTTGCTCTCCTTGGAGGTTTTGTGGCTGATATTACGGATGAGGACCATACTTACATAGAGTATCTGGATAAATGGGAACTTGATGTCGGTGGTATCGTTGACGATTGCATAGAAGATACCATGGACTGGTACAGAGAAGAATGGATTATTCGTTGAACGACTATGTGAAGAATTTTTAGTATAATTAATTTCGCATTGAGGTTTATACTTTATATTGAACGTCGCTTTATTATTTACAGTTCTGAATTGTTTTTTTATGAAAGGGGTAGAGAAATGAAAAAACGAATAACGGTTTCATGCATCACTTTTTTAGTCACGGCATTTCTGGCAGTTCTATTATTTCCCGTGCACACATCGGCCGCTCACGGACCGGGTCTTGTAACCTGGGAGGAACTTGTAAATTCATGGGCACCCCAGCATCCGGAATATTCGAATGTATATTTTGGAACTCCGGCAGCTCCTTCAAAAAGAGTCATTGCTACGAATTATTATTACAGAGGCCGTCGTAGCACCGGTGGCGACAGCTTTTATGGATATGATGCATTCGGCAATATGGTTTCTGCAATCCAGATGGCAGGAACCAGTATGGGTGTGGAGACGTTTGAATATGACTCTCAGGGAAGAGTGACAAGACATAATATATACAGCTATAATGGTACCCAGCTTTCATCCTGGACTATTTATTCCCGTAACGAACAGGGACAGATAATCCGGGCTACCTCATACAATGAAGATAGCCCTTCAGGTGACGGTTATGGACATGTTGATTATAATTATTCCGGTGGAAGGCTCGTAAGTTATAATTCGGCATTCCGTTTTGGCTCCGGTATGATCTATGGTTCAGTTCAGTTTGGGTATGATGCTTTCGGAAATCTGGTCACTGAAGTATCTGATAATTACGCCAATATTATGGAATATGATTCTCTTGGCAGACTGGTAAAGGGTTACACATACAGGGGTGGTGCGTTAGACAGGACCGCAATATTCAGTTATGACAAAGATGGATATCTTTCAAAGATAGTCGATGGAAATGTGACTTCGGTTTATGTATATGAACCTGTAGCTGCACCTGCTCCGGTACCTGTTCCCGCACCCGGACAGTATATTGACGGATTTGATCCTGCTTATTACGGACTTGCAAATCCTGATGTTGTTGCTATTTTGGGCAATGATCCCGCTACTTTATATAACCACTATCTTTTATTTGGAAAGGCTGAAGGAAGGCTTCCTGCGGCACTCAAATGATGCATTTGGGATACAGTCATTTACATATTCTTATGCAGTAATTAAGTTTCCGGAAAAATACTGAAAATCATAAAACCTTCCCTGTTTACCGCAGGGAAGGTTTTTGCATGCAGACTATTCTTTCATTTTTCTTCTCATCCCGTAAATAAGCGGTATCACCATAATGACCCATACGATGGGCTCGGAGAGGATGATTCCCCAGTATTTTAAGATGGGTGTCAAAAATACCGCAATGAGGATCTTTCCCGCAAATTCCATGAAACTCGATATAACGGGCAGTCTGTGCTCGCCCATTCCCTGGAGTGAATTTCTGTATATTGAGATGATGGCGGGAACGAAGTAGAAGAGAGTATCGAATTTCTGATACAGCACCGCGTTATTTATGATCTCCGGTTCATTTGTGGATGTGATCGCCTCGATGATATAGGGGCAGACCGTATAGCTTACAAGCACGCAGATGAGACTGTAGATACACGTGATGGAGAATGTAATGCGGATTCCCTCTTTGATACGGTCTTTTTTCCCGGCTCCGTAATTCTGCCCGCTGTAGGTTGCCATTGCGGTTCCAAAGACACCGAAGGGTAGCATGTATATCCCCGAGAGCTTTCTTGTGGCAGAGTGTGCAACCACGATATTATCTCCGAGTTTGTTGATGGCACTTTGCAGAGAAAGAGTTCCGAAAGCAACCATGGAACTCATGAGAGCCATTGATATTCCGGAAGAGATAAGAGAGCTTAATGTCTTCTTTTCCCGGGGGATCATTTCAAAAGCCCTGAAGCGAAGTTTTTTATATCTGATGAAGGTATACAAAAAACAGGCGCTGACGCAGATGATCTGGCTGATAACAGTGGCAAGGGCCGCACCGAAGGGACCGAGCTTAAAATTTCCCACAAGAAGTATGTCCATAAGGATATTAAGCACGGTAGAAAGGATCAGAAAGATCAGGGGAGTGAATGCATCACCCACTGCCCTTAAAGATGCGGCGAGGCAGTTATACAGTGCGGAAAAAACAAGCCCTGCGATCATTACCGAAATGTATATCTTAGCATCCTGCGATACATTTGAGGGAACATTTAAAATAATGAGCACGGGATCCATGAATATGAGGCACAGAGCAGATATGGCCACTGAAAAAACAAAAGCAAGAAAAAGAGAGTTGGAAAAAGCTTTTCTTGTTCCTTCCATATCCGAAGCGCCGTAGCGGACTGCGCATATGACTCCGAAACCGTTAGTAAGACCGATCATGAAAGAATTCAGGAAATCATACAGTCCGGATACCGAGCCTGCAGCTGCGAGAGCATCTTTCCCTATGTAAAAACCCAGGATCTTGATGTCTGCGATGGAATAGGCAAGATTAAAAAGACATCCGATCAGGATGGGCAGGGAAAAAGCACATATGATCTTCAGGGGATTTCCTTTTGTGAGATCTTTCATTTATTTACGGATTAGTTTACATAACGTTGTTTTGGCTTTTTATCGGTTGATATTTTACTACTAAAATATTAAAATTGAAATAATTATGAATAAACCGGAAACTCTTGCAAGAAACAAAATAATAAGAGTATTTTTCCATCTCGCATTTCTTGATCTGATCATAAGCTTGATCATCTTTGGTTACGGAGTAGTAACCAATACGGTCACTTATAATCATGTTGAATATATCTTTTTAAGGATTGTGATCCCGACTGTCATAAATCTTGTCGCATCCTTTGTTGCCATGTATGTAAACAGATCGTTAAGGTTCGACAATGCACAAAAGTGCAGTGTCTGTTCCTTTGCCTTTGCTGTGATAGCGGGCTGCGTATCATTCTGGAACGGTTATTATGTGTGCCTTTGGTGTCTGCCTGTTCTTGCTGTTTTATTCTGCAGCGTTTTCCATGATATGCACCTTCTTTTTTCCATTACCGTCTTTTCGATAATAATGGTTGGACTGTCCGCTTTTTACGAGATGATGCAGTATCCGGATAAATATAATTATTATCTTGAAAGCATGGTTGTAGTAATGATAGTTCTTGTATGCGCTTCTATAGTTTCCAGAACCATCATTATTTACAATAAAGAGATGCAGGATATCATCTATGACGCCAATGAGAAAAAAGATGATTACAGAATGCGTCTGGAGACAGACCAGCTCACATATCTCCACACTCGTCCTTACGCCCAGGAGAAGGCGGATCTGTTCCTTCTTTCAGCCGCTCCCGAGCATCCCGTTTCTCTTGCGGTTGTTGACCTTGATTTCTTCAAGAGTATCAACGATACATACGGACACAAAAACGGTGATGTGGTCCTGTGGAAGTTCGGTGATACAGTCAATAAAAATATGATAGATAACCTTGTTGTGGGAAGATACGGAGGAGAGGAATTCATCTTCGTATTCGACGGCGGAGATTATCACGATCATATTAATCATATGAATATGCTCCGTGAAAAATTCGGTGCTATCAGGTACAAGTTCACGGAACGCAATGTAACCTTCAGCTGCGGTATAGTTACAACCACTTTCCCTGTTACATTCTCCGAGGCATTTAAGTATGCAGATGCAGGAGTTTATGCTTCCAAGGATAACGGAAGAAACCAGGTAACCGCATATCTGATGCCCACTCCCGACCAGCAGGCATAAATAGTATATTTAAGGCAACAGATCCCCGCTCAGGCGGGGATTTTTTGTGTGTAAAATTTTACACATGCCATGCTTTATCATCTTAAGTGTAAAGAGGTTAAAGCGGCCGGACGTACGGCAGGAGGAGAGATATGAACATGGTAAAGATAAGCCTGATGGCAAATTTAAA
>ONTX01000455.1 GCA_900320825.1 uncultured Lachnospiraceae bacterium
GCACCTGTGCCAATAAGCGAATCCCCCTATCAGCACAGGTGCAAACATTCATATGGGCTTATGCTTTCAGTCCCTTTCGGAGCATCTGCTGGTAATGCTTCACTGCCACATCCGGTTCCACAATCCGAATATCCCCGACAAATCCAAACACCCAACTGTAGAAGGTCGGGCTGTCCGCCACTTTTGCTCTCACGCAGAAATAGTCTTCGTCCGATATCCAGGTCTCTACCTCTTCGCCAAAATGGTCAATCACATCCCGCATCCGTTCATTCCTGCACTCCAGAACTACTTCCAGGGTCCCTCCGACGTTCATTCGGAACTGCCTGTTCACGTATTCCTCTACGTTGAATCCATTTTCCGGGAGAATTGAAAGTTCCTCTGTAATCTCCGCATGGCATATGCGGTCAATCCTGAAATTAATTATAAATGGATCCGGATGTTTTTCCGAGTGTCCAATTACATAGTAGTGATTGTTATCCCATACCATGGCGATCGGGCTCAGATAATAATCCTCCCCTTCATTTCTGAGGACCTTTTCCTTTGTAGGCAGATAGTCATAATACTGGAATCGGATCTGCCTTCCCGTATTTATGGCATCTGTAATCACATCAATGGCATAATAAATCTGCTCATTGTCAGGCTTGAGTACATCTGCAGTATACATATAGCGGACAAGAGTCTCTGCCTGCGGTTTACTGACAAGCTGTGACAGCTTTCGTACTAGGATATCGCTCTTTTCTTTCGTGATGAATCTCGATGCGGCAACGGCATCAATTAACATCTTCACTTCTGGGACCTCAAAAATACGACTCGCCATATAATATGTATTCCTGTATTGCTTAGCCGTAATGATATCAAATCCTTCCATTGTAAGGACATCGATGTCATTCTTTATGGTCTTGCGGTTCCCGTTTGCGAAGTCATATGAAAACATTTCTACTAATTCCTGATTGGTAACCGGGTGCTGTTCGTCCGTAAAGCAGTACAAATATTTCAGAGTCCGCAGGATGCGCTGTTTATTTTTCTGTGATCCCATACCTATTACCTTTTAGCGTTGCTTGAAAAACCCTAATAGCCTTCAAAAGACTTCACTCAGCGCTCCAATATCATGCTATCTATCATCAACTGCTGCCTTTGAGATTTGTTTCTGCCATACACACTTATTTTGTACGAATCTTATAATAATCGGTATCTGAGAATTCAGATTATTCTGCTGTTTTTTCATAGCAAGTGGAATAGGTGCTAAAGGCACAGGCCTAGCGGTCAATCTGCTAGCCATTTTTTACTGCTACGTGATACCGCTATGAGTATCAATAGTTGCCGGCATTTTATTACAGCTTTTCCTAACTTTACTATTTTTCTTTAATCTAGGAAAGATTAGCCATTCTTATTCCAACCGATATAGCCAAACTCTCCTACCTCATAACACCAGAATAAAGAGCCCTTCTACACATTGTTCGAATGCCTCTCATATTTTTTCCGGTAAGTTCTTCGCTCAAACTCCTTGATTCATAATGATCAATAGTAGAATTCATCAATCTCATAAAATATGCCACTTACTAGTGCAGATACCTTCAACATACTAAACTGTCTCTTCCCAAGTTTCCTTGTATTTCTTTAATCTGGACCAAGTAATGCTCTTTTTACCAGCAGCAATAAGAGCATCTACTTCTGTCATAGGTATTAAATAACAAGTTCCAAACCTTTTATCTACAGCGACTAATAAGTCTGCATCTTTGGATGACAAATACTGCGTTTTATTTCTTCCTTGTTTCGAATCGGACCCGCTCCCGCCTCTTGCTCTCTTTCTTAATGGCAAAGCACTACCTGTCTTTATTCCTTTGACTTGAACAGTTTTCAAGTTTGAAGCTGATCCTGAAGTATTCGGTCTGCTGATAATTGCGTCATAGGAAGAACTCCTTACGTCAACATTTGAACAATTATATCCTGCAAGGATAGCACGGGCAACAAAAATGAATTGTGCAGAATCTCCCGCATTCGCATTATTAGTACCAGCCACTTCAAATGTAAGATTCTGATAGAAGCCTCCTACTGACAACCAATATAAAGCCTCACCTGCGCATATATCTATATCTTTTTGCAAAAATGAACTCGGGGCGCTACTATGTTTAGAAGAAAAACCATCTGCGTATGCTTTAATCCTGTTTATGAAAGTCTTGTACTCTTCCATATTCTCATCGCATTGTGAAATTATGTACTTATGAATTTCATATCTGTATAACGCAACAACATCATCTTTACTAATGAATAAAGAATTAGCAATCTCACAGATTTTTCTGTTTGCTTCCTTATCGCTATCTGCCTCAATATCTTTTAACTGCTGTATTAATGCTGCTTTCTTTGCTGCATCTCTAAGGATTGCCTTAAAGTTCCTTTTTAAATACGGCCTGATATCACTTGCAGATACAAATTCTATACTATCTATATCATAGCCTTCATCTTTATATTGTTTTTTTATTTCATTATATTCATATGGGTCTGATGACTGATTAAATTCTTTAATATTATCAGACACAAATTTACTAACATCGTTATAATTATCTTTAGTTATTACAGGCATATATCCTACCTTTTTAAGAATCGAATTATATCTGCTTTATTTAGAGATTAATAAAAGCACTCAAATATTTCCTGCTGACTAAACCTATATCAATTAGTATCTTTCTCATTAAGATAGATATGATTTCCACAATACGGGCAAGTATTCATTTCCCATGCTGCTTTCATTATCCCGGGATTTATGAGCGCGCCACAATTTACACATGGAAATTGTATTCCATTTTCTATTTTTATTTTTTTTAGTATTATCGAAGGATCATAAATATAACGCCTTACCCTATCATGTATCAACTTATAGTCAACGACAAATTCCATTAGCCTATCACGCGCATGAAGTGAATATGTGGCAGCATAATTAATGGCATAAATTGAAAGCTTGTTTTCATTTTCATGTCCCTTAGACGATACATGCGTTTTTCGCAGATGTAATAACCTATGATATATCAATTCAGAAAATTCTCTTGAAGCAATGCAATCATATGACTCCGGCTTTTCTTCTATTGCAAAATGACTAGATTTTTTACTTAAGCAAAATTCTGTCAAATCTCGCCACACCTTTTCAATATCTTGCTTGTTTTCTATATTACTGATTTTTTTATCACCATTATCCTTTATCGCATCAATGACCATTTGTTGAGAAATGCATTTATATGGTCTTCCCGGCGGAAGTTGTGTTCTCCTATATGCCCGATATTCACTCCAGCATTTATAAAGCATAGTACCGA
>ONTX01000454.1 GCA_900320825.1 uncultured Lachnospiraceae bacterium
ATATGAATAATATAGCTCAGTTTATAAAGAAAAGCCGAAAAGAAGCCGGTTTAACCCAGGCAGAGTTTGCTATGCGCTCAGGTCTTGGGCTTCGCTTCGTACGAGAACTCGAGCAGGGAAAAACTACCGTCCGTATGGACAAGGTCAATCAGGCACTTGCTATGTTTGGAATGGAAGCCGTACCGGGCAGGAAGGAAAATGTCGATGAGTGAATACCGTACTGCACAGGTGATGGTCAGAGGTGAATTGGCGGGACTCCTGAGTGAAACTGACGAAGGATACACTTTCGAGTACGATTCGAAGTATCTTGAGAAAGAATCACCATCCCCTGTGAGCCTTACCTTACCGATCACCGATACGCCTTATTCTTCAAAAACACTTTTTGCTTTTTTTGATGGGTTGATCCCTGAGGGATGGCTGCTGGATCTGGTCGTCAAAAACTGGAAACTGGATGCAAGGGATCGATTTGGAATCTTATTGGTTGCGTGCAAGGACCCTATCGGAAATGTTTCAATCATGGAGAAAAAATAATGAAATGTCTATGCTGCGGAAAACTTATCAAAGATAACGCGAGTGAGAAAGAACTCTCTTCTCGCTGGCATTCCGCATGCGTAAAAAGATTTTTCGGGACAAAAAGTCTCCCGGATATAGACATAACCGAAGATGTCCTTGAGCAGCTAGCCATAAAAAACACAAACAAAGGTCTGACAGTACCGGGCGTTCAAAAGAAATTATCATTGCATCTTGAAAACAGTGGGACCATACCGCGACTTACACTTGTCAATCATCCCACCGGATATATCCTGAAACCCCAGACTAAGGAATACCCTTGCCTTCCCGAGGCAGAATACCTGGTAATGATGATGGCGGAAAAATCCGGCATCAAGACTGTTCCTCATGCATTAATATATCTGCAATCTCAAGATAGCTATGCTTATATTACAAAACGTATTGACCGCGCTGATGGAAAAATCCTTGCTATGGAGGATTTCTGCCAGCTTTCGGAACGACTCACCGAAGATAAGTATAAAGGTTCATATGAGCAATGCTCAAAGATCATAAAAATGCATTCTTCCAGATATGGTCTTGATATGACAGAGTTCTTCATCCGACTTGTATTCTCATATATTGTCGGAAACTCTGACATGCATATGAAAAACTTCTCACTTATAGAAACGGATGAAGGAAGCGGCACATATATTCTCTCCGACGCATACGATATGCTCCCCGTAAACTCCGTCAATCCCGCCGACACCGAGCAGCTGGCTTTAACGCTGAACGGGAAAAAGAATAACCTTCACAAGAATGATTTTCTGAAACTTGCCACCACCTGTGATATCGACAAATCCGTTGCTCTTAGGCTGATTGACAGCTTAAAGCAGCAAGAGAATATGTATCTTAGCGAGATCGAGGATTCCTATATTACACCAGATCTCAAAGAGAATCTAAAAAGCATAGTAACGGATAGAATCAAGCTTTTGTAATAGGAGTTGAGCCTATGGGCTCAAAAACCATTGTTTTTTAAAAAGTTTCTTATTATTTCTGCCATATCTATACTCGTGTCATTTTCCTTAATTATATTGTATATCTTCCTCATGTCATCTTCTCCAACATCTATTGTCCTAAGATCTGCAGAGACAAAAACGATGTTCATAAGGCTTATATCATTGTACTGGAATTCTTTTTTCATAAAAAGAGAATCTCTAGTGCTTGGACCAGCTATAGTACTATAGATGGGGAAGCCAATTTCATCCATAGTTTCTTGAATGGCTTTATCCTTCAAAGTCATATTTTTATCCTCATGATCAACAATAAAATTTCTTCATGACTTTATACCTCCATCATTCTTCCTCCAAAAGACTTTCAGGTTCTCCCTTAATCCTATTCCATGTAATCTTCTCCTCATCTGTCAGAAGGCTTTCCACAACTATTGGTAATGCCCCATTCTCGGGATCATTTACTTTGAAAAACAAAGTATCCTGTATCCCACAATCCCCGCAAGTCCTTGGGCTAAGCATTCCAAAACGTCCAATATTCGGCGGATAGTCCCAACCTTTATCAAAAGCTTCCTTCGCTGTGATGAATTCCTTTTTTCCGCATACCTCACAGTAATGCCAAAACGGTCGCGTGTTCATGCTTTTTAGCAATTCTTTTCTCTTCCGATTCACTTCATCCTCAGCTTGAACTTCTTCTTTTTCAACCGCAAGTTCTTTTCTTGACCTGATAACGATTTCTTCATCAGGCGGATCCATCTGTAACGTAATATCACCATCCGTCACTCTGTAGATAGCATCAAATCCTTCAGCGGGATTAGGAAACTCTATCTCATTCTGGTCTTTTTTCAAATTCTCAAGACTTCTGTCTAATTCCCTTTCATCAATATTTTTCTGCCATCTTTCATCACTCGGACACATCACATATATCTCCAAGCGAACATCCGATATCTCACGGATCTTATCTATATAGGATATCCTTCTTTTGGCTTTGAAAAATGTCTGCTCAACCACTACATCCCGGCCGGCCTTTACACTCTCAATTATCGCTTCAAGATGCATTTCATTTGCTTTTAACAGGCATCTAAAACTCGCGCCGAACGGAACCATATCTCCAAATCCGGCCTCATCATAAGCCCTTTGTTGATAATCATAGACGTTGTGGATATCTACATCCTTATCCGCAAAACTATTATTAATAAAATAAGTCTTTCCGGATGCCGTTGCACCCATAACAAAAGTAACCGTAGCCATATCACTACCTCCTGTTGCGCCACATCATCAGTATCCACGCGATCAGTGTGATCAGTATTCCGGTTCCTGATATACCTGACCACAGAAGCATCATCGGATCACCCGGCTGTACATAGTCTACAATCTGCAGCACAGATGCTACAATAGATGTCAGACCAAACACAGCGATAACCGTAGCGAAGAAGTTCTGGTGTCCGGCATTGACTCTCTCCATCTCTTCATCGATCAGATCTACCTTTTCACTGACATCTGCAAGTGCCTCATCGACTCCATTCATCTGAAGCAGATACCGATAAGTCTCACACACATTGCTCCAACGGGATATCTGTGCCGGAGTAA
>ONTX01000453.1 GCA_900320825.1 uncultured Lachnospiraceae bacterium
TCTCCTACAACATTGGAAACTTTTTTATCATGTCCGAGACGTTTTATGTTAAGTCAGATACTCGGTATTCCAGATGAAGATGAAACGGATCCGTTCGAAGTACTGTCAGCGAGAGATATCGGTACTCTTGCACACACACTTATGGAACATCTTGCTGATGACAACCTGTCTCTTCCTGAGTTTCTGGCATTGTCACGTGATTTCTTTGACCGCACTCTTGATGAGCATCCGCCGCTGATACATGATAAGATCGATGCTGTAAGGAACGAGTTCCTTGAAATGATGGAAACAGCTTATAACGGTGATCCTCACCGTAAGGTCGTCCTTAAAGAAGAGGACATTCATTGTGTTCATTCCACAGGTGTCAAACTGCACGGTTTCCCTGACCGCGTTGAAATGCTTGATGATGGAACGTGTCTGATCGTTGATTTCAAGACAAAACGCAAAGTTGAGCATGTGGAAGATGATTTTGCAACGTGTTTCCAGATCATTGTGTATGCATATCTTATGGAAAGCCTCGGATATAAAGTATCTGGAGGAGAATTCAGATACATCAGGCTGGGCAGAACAGTTAAATGCAAATACGATGACGAAATGAAAGAGGCACTCGATTCAGAATTGAAGCTATTTAAAGATGCAATGCTTGGAGGAAAATTCCCGTGTGGTACCTCTAATTGTACTTATTGCAGTTTCAGCGATATCTGCAGCAGTTCAAAGGAAGAAGAGATCTGGGGAGGGCTAATCTGATGGACAGTTTAACAAGAGACACAGAATCCCGTAACCGGATAGTTTCTGATATTTATACCAATTTCTTCGTTGAGGCAGGAGCCGGCTCAGGCAAGACTACCATGCTGGTTAACCGCATGGTTGCTATGGTAGAGGCAGGAATAGATATCAAAAAGATATCGGCCATAACATTTACCAAAGCTGCTGCCGGTGAGTTCTATGAAAGATTCCAGAAGATCCTGATCGACAGAAGTAATCCTGAGTATGTTTGGGAAGACAAGGGCCATGCAGGACAGCTGCCGGAGCCTACGGATGAGTCCAGAGAACGCTGTGCCAAAGCTCTTCAGAATATTGATCTCTGTTTTATGGGCACGATAGATTCGTTCTGTAACATGATACTGTCTGAACACCCTTCTGAGGCGGGAATCTTGTCGGATTCAACGTTGGTTACTGATGTAGATATCTTTATGATCTTGAGACAGATATATGTGAAGATCTGTCAGGGTGATTACGGTGAAGAGTTAATGAATCTGGCCAATACTTTCCGTGCCGTAAACAGTCAGGATGAAGATGCTTTCTGCCGCGGAATGAAGCTTCTGATCGAACACCGAAATGCTCATTTCAATTACAATTCAAGCAATGTACTCAACATCGATGAGGACTTCGCTGATGTTCGTAAGGATCTGATAAAGATTACTCAGTGCCTGGCTGATCACCAGGAACTGAAATATGAGGGTAATAAGCCCAGCCGCACGGCATGGGAAAACATTGATGATATACATTTTGCACTTAAGCGCAGATGGAGCAGGGCATTCAGCAGTGTTAAGTGGGCCTTGAAAAACCTTAAGGATCTGGCTGTTGTTTCGCAGGCCATGGATCTGTACGGACCGTATCTGAGCGGATACTTTGAAGATGCCGCTCCAAAGAAAAAGAGTCTTAAATGTACGATTGGAGAAGAAGGCGGAATATATACCAAGATACAGAACCTTCAATACGATGTATCCATGACATTTCTAGACAGGTGTGTACCTGTAGTTGAGCAATATATGCATGACGCGGGATACCTGACATACTTCGATTATTTGTATTATCTGCGCAACACACTTAAGAAAGACGCTGAAGGCGATGGAAAGCTTATACGCTATATCTATGACCGTCACAGTTATTTCCTGATCGATGAATTCCAGGACACTAATCCGATGCAGGCGGAGGTATTCTTCTATCTGTCTTCGGAAAACCCCGTAGGCAAATGGCAGGACTGCAAACCGAGAGACGGATCTCTGTTTATTGTGGGTGATCCCAAGCAGTCGATTTATCGTTTCCGAAATGCTGACGTCACATCGTTCCTTAATGTTAA
>ONTX01000452.1 GCA_900320825.1 uncultured Lachnospiraceae bacterium
CCCAGAACGGATTCCATGATCTCCATGCCCTGCTTAAAGCATGTTGCGGCGGCATCGAATTTTCCGGAGATGTAATAGTAACTGCCCATTGCGGAAAATGCGGCGCACAGATGCTGATCCCTGACGCCGAGACTTTCGAAGAGTGCTACGGAGCTTTCCGCCGTCTTAAGAGCTTCCTCCATCTCACCTGTCTGGATCATGGTGGCAGCGATATTTGCAAGGGATACTGCCTCTTCATATTCCTTTCCGTTAGCACGGTCTATATCAAGTGCCTTCAGAAGAAGAGCCTTTGCCTGTGCAAACTTGCCCTCCTCCTGATAAAGAAGGGCTTCGTTATTGTAAAGGGAAGCATAGAGCATGTCGTCTGCCTTCAGAATGGCAGCGTAGACCTGCTCCACATCGCGGTAGAGCCTGCGTGAGTCTTCAAGTCTGCCTGCAGCCCTGTACATTGATGCTACATTCAGAAGTGTGGTGGCATAGGGAATGGACTGCTCGGGAAAAATATGCGATGCAACAGCGATGGATTTATCTGCGATCTCAAAGGCATTCTCCCATCTGCCTGTCTCACGGTAATGTCCGATGAGCTCGTTTAGAAGCTGAAGGAGAAGATGGTCATCTCCCTCTTCAACCGCCGCCGATGCGCAGTTAAGAAGAACCTCCTCTGCTTTTGCAGGTTCCCCTTTTTCGTAAAGACCATCCACTATCTCAAGAATCTGTTCTATATCCATATCTCACCTTTTAAAAAAATTCACGCCATTGCCGAGCAGGAATGGTTTTTTATTTACATATCTGCCGTATTCCTGAAAAAAAAGCCGCACCTTGCACGGGTGCGGCCATAAACTTTAGATGTGATTATTTCTTTGTATCCTTACCGAAGAAAAGATCCCTGAACCAGCTGAGCGCATTGGTGTATGCGTCATATACGGTCTCATCGGACTGATCGAGAAGGATAAGCTGTCTTGATACTTCGGACCAGTTGGCAATCTCATATGCGTTGATAAAATCAAGCACGGGTGCATATTTTCCTGTTCCGTCTACGAGGGCATTGCCGATATCCTTGGTTACCTTCACAAGCTCCAGTGCTTCCTTCATGGGCTTATCAAGCATTGCATCTATAACAGAGAACAATCCCATAAGGAAAAGCTCCGAAGAATTTGCACTAAGATTAAATACAGGAGCCAGCATCTCTGCAAACCTTGCCCTGATGAGGGAGATCCTGGTGATCTCACTGGGCTTGTCGGAACAGAGCTCCTTGGTGACCGCGGTGTTGATCCAGCGCTTGAGTTCCTTCTGACCCAGCATCGCCGCTGCGTGTCCGACGGTGGATATTCCGGAATTGACAGTCATTCGGTTCACCATTGCAAGAAGCGAGATAACAAGAGCCGTATCGTGCTCAATGACCGCTGCTGCTTTATCAAGATCGAAATCAATATCATTGACGATATTGAGAAGTTCGATATAGGTAGCCTTCATGGGGCTTACTTCTTCATCGGAATTAACGGCGGGAAGTCTGAAGAACTTTCCTTCGTAAAGATCATATCCGCCATCTGCCGTAAGAGCATCATAGTCTTCCTGTGTATTGACATTGACCGCCACCAGGGAAACGTTTGGATATACCTTCTGAAAATAAATCTTGGCCTTGGTGATATCTATCTTCTTGTGATCGAGAAGAACATAATCAACAAGTCCCAGGATCTTTTTGTATTCCTCAAACTGCTTGACCTGAAGCTTTCTGATGGCAAGCTTGTAACCGAAGGACTTAAGTTCCTTAAGCCTGTTAACATACATTTCAGTGGGGGTTACATTGTAATCAAAAAGAAGGACCAGTTTGGAATGAGCTTCCCTGAACTGTTCGTTGATATCAGAAAAAATGGAAACGTTGCTGATCTCGACAAATACGTTCTTGTCATCGGTCAGCGTCTGCATTCCCATGCTGGAAACGATCTCGATCCCCGGAACAACACCCGCACCGTCAAAGCATCCGGTTCCGAGCATGCTGGGGTTTGAATATGAATTATGCTTCTGCGCAAAAATAGAATATGCCTTGACCTGCGTATCGGAATCAAAAAGTGGAATCAAAGCTCCTAACATAATCTTGCTCCTTTGCGAATACGTTTTCCGTGCACAATATTCCTAAGGTTACACTTTAGTCAATTTTACATTATTTTTGCCGAAAACACAATATTTATGTATTATGTCCAGCCGCCGTCAATTGTTATGATCTGGCCGGTCATATACACCGGGGATTTGATGATCAGAAGGGCCTGACTTGCCACCTCTTCGGGTGTTGTGATCCTGCCCATGGGAATCTCGTTTTTCAAAGCCTGCATATCTTCATCGGAAAATGCATTATTCATGTCCGTATCAACGACTCCGCACGCCAGGGCATTTACGGCAATACCGCTTGGTGCAAGTTCCTTGGCAAGAGCTTTGGTGAAAGCATTTATGCCTCCCTTGGATGCGGAATATGCCGTTTCGAGGCTTGCTCCCACATTTCCCCATACGGATGAGATATTCAGGATCCTTCCGGATTTATTTTTAAGCATAAGAGGGATCGCGGCGCGGCAGGTATAGAAAGCCGAGCTGAGATTTGTTCCCATAACCTCATCCCACTCATCATCCGTCATATCCTGGAGAAGACCTATATGGGATATTCCGGCATTGTTGACTAAAAGGTCAAGATCCGTGATGCCTTCAAAGAGTTCCCTGACATCAGATGATGATGACATATCAACTCTTTCCGCACAGACGCTTATTCCGTATTTTTCGCTGAGCTCCTCGGCAAATTTTTCCAGTTCCCCGATGGAACTTTTACAGGTAAGGATCAGGTCGTATCCTTCCGCAGCAAGCACATGAGCGATAGCTTTTCCTATCCCTCTGGAAGCTCCTGTCACCAGAGCATTTGGTTTTTCAGAATCAACAAAAAACTTTCCGGGCATTTTAAAAACCTCTTTTACATATCCGATGCATCGATATCAAGAACAACGCAGGGCGTCATATCCGGATATGCCTCGGCGATATCCTTCACGATATGGTCATAAAGAGCCTCCCTGTCGGGAGCATCAAACCCTATTATGATATCACAGTAGATCTCTTTATTCTCATAATCGACCCTGAAGCCATGCATCTGCATTACATAATCGTGTGAAAAAACAATATCCGAAACCTTCGCCCTGATCTTACTTGTCTCAGGATGCTTGTCATCCCTTGCATACACGCCCACAGCTTCGATCACGACTCCGTATTCTGCGTAGACCGTATGAGTGATCTTTCTAGATAATACATCGATCTCATCTGCATTTTTCGAAGCATCAATCTCGATATGCGCGGAGCCCATGTATTTTTCGGGACCGTAGTTGTGAAGTATCAGGTCATAGACACCGTATACCCCATCCATCTCGCAGATGGTTTCCTTGAGGTTTCTTGTAAGTTCCGCATCGGGGCGCTTTCCGAGGATATCACCGATGGTATCTGTCAGCATCTCCACACCGGCCTTTATGATGAATGCACCGATAACGATACCCACATAGCCTTCTATGGAAAAACTTGTGAAGATGTAGATCAGTGCGGCTAGTACCGTAGCTGAGGAAACAAAAACATCTCCCAGGGCGTCTTTTCCGGAATCTGTCAAAGCATCCGAGTTAACTTTTTTTCCTATCTTGACAAAATACGTCCCAAGGAAGATCTTGACGACAACGGCCATTACCAGGATGACGACCTGGAGGGTTTCGTAGGATATCTCGCCGGGATCAAGGATCTTTTTAACGGATTCTACTATTGCGGTGATGCCGGCATAGGTTACAAGGACAGATATCACGGCGGTGCTTAAGTATTCGGCTCTTCCGTGGCCTAAAGGGTGTTCCTTATCAGGTCTTTTGTTTGCGTATTTTGCACCGATTATGGTAACAACGGAACTCATTACATCCGTTAAGTTGTTCACCGCATCGGTAATAACGGCGATGGATCCGCTTAAGAATCCAATCACCGCTTTTAACGCCGCAAGAAGAACATTTGCCGCAATACCTATTAAACTTGTCCGTACTATTGTTTTTTCCCTGTCCATATTTTTATCACGAATTTTCGGCCATGGCCTTTATCTTCATAAGAGCTTTTCTGACGGGAGGAAGTCCGATGACTATAACAGTAAGAACCGCCTCAGGGATAAGATATGCGAAATTGTAAGCAATGGGGTAGATGCCCGCAAGCGCCTCAGGGAAATCCTCAGGCATATATTCCATCCAGTAAAGATAACCTCCCAGAGAGTGGAATGCGCCTCTTAAAAATACTGCAACAAGGTATCCTATCACCAGACCTTTTTTTCTGTTCCTGAAAAATCCGCTGGCTCCCAGAACCGCAAATGCCAGGAAGTAATCACAGCAGACCTGGAAGGGAGAAAGCATGTAAGAGCCGCCACCCTGGATGAACTGAAGGATTCCGTATACAAATCCCGCAGCAAAGCCCACACCGGGTCCGAACATATAACCTATGAATGTGATGAAAAACATTGAAAGTAATGTGACGGATCCGCCCCAGGGCATGTGATAGATCTTGATAAATGAAAGAACGTAGGCAAGTGCGATGGATGCACCCGCATAGGTGATTGATGTGATGGGGAGTTTTGTGCCTTTATCTTCCTGTTTTCCGGAAGATAATGACCTTCCCCTGAGAATGTCGATAAGGATCAGGATGACTATCGCTATGACAACCAGTGCTCCGTATCCATTCTCATTTAAGACATAGTAACCTTCTTCAGAACTCCAAAACATAATTTAATCTCCTTTCGCCGGCATTATCCGGATCAAGTTTAAGGGTTCCGCGCTATTGCGATCTCAGCCCGAGATAATCAGCAACTTTCAACTATCTCGATAAAGACACATCAGTGTCTTTATCAGAGCTTGGCAACGCCATAACCTAAACGTTGCTTATAACTTCAAGTTGCTGAACTCCAGCACCCCCGGTTTCACTATTCAAGTATTGTATTTGCTTCAGCAACGACCTGGTCAACCATCTCAAGAAGTTTTGCGTGGTTTTCCTTGAGAAACGTCTTGTCGCCGGCTTTTCCTGCATGCTCCATAACCTCGGCAAAATCTCCGAGTGATGTAGCACCGATGTTTCTTGAATTGGATTTTACTCCGTGAACATTGACCACGTAGTCGGGAATATCATCGCCTTCAAGATCCTTGGTGAGGGTGGCAGTAAGCTCAGCCATCTTCTCAACATAGAGTCCCAGGATCTCATTGTAAATATCCTCGTCATCCCCGCAGTACATCATTCCTGTTTCCGTATCAATAAACCCCATAAGCACCTCCTCATAAGCACTACCCTACATTTTCCTATTTTTCGAAAGAATTATCAATACCAAATTGTAAATTGTATTCACCATTTTGCCACGGGCAAAAACAGCTGATAATGCGTATTTGATAGCATTTTATGACAATGACTCAAGCTCGGATGCAGTAAGTTTTCTGTACTCGCCGGGCTTTAATTTCTCATCGAGTACAAGGCTCCCCATCCTGAGACGTTTGAGATATATCACACCGTTTCCAACAGCTTCCAGCATCCTCTTGACCTGATGGAATCTTCCCTCATATATGACAAGATGAAGATCTCCGTCGATTATGGAAGCCTCCGCCGGAAGTGTGATCTCATCATCTCCTATATCCACTCCTTC
>ONTX01000449.1 GCA_900320825.1 uncultured Lachnospiraceae bacterium
AACTGATCCCGTTACATCCGGGCTGGTTACGATCCATACATTTGCCTCTTCATCCGGTAAAAAAATATACAGTATAGTTCATAAAGTTACCCCTATTCAAGCGCCTTCAATCATTCTAATTATAATCTTTATTGGCATAAAATGCAATTTTTAAAGCGGCCTATTTCCCGGCGCCGGCAGTAAGCCCCTTGACGAGATATTTTTTTTACCAGTCCACTGCTCCGATCAGTTCGTAAGCCTTGGGAATAAGGTTCTTCTTTGCATCCTCCACACTTGCCTTCATAACGCCGGGATCCAGGCTCTTTGCAACCGCGGGCGCAAGTGCAACCTTAAGTTTAGAAAACAGGCGGATCTGTTGTTCGATCCTATCCTTCTCTTCGCAAGTCTTGTCATTAAAGTAATTGTCTATAAGATATCTCCACAATTTCCTTATCATATCAACCGGCATACCTGTATGCATTCTTGCATATTCCGGATTAAGTTCCACTAAATTGACCTGAGTGGCGGCTGTCGCGAGGAAGTCAAAAACAGGATGGCCGGCACTTACATCTCCCATATCAATAAGAGTAAGCTTATTGTCGGCTATCATGATATTATTGGCATGAAAATCTCCATGTATCAGAGTATTCCTGTCCGGTACCGAATCGACCAGGTTTCTCAGGATACTTATCTCTTCCCGGCTGTACCATCCTTCACAATCATCTATATACCCACGGTAAACATCCTTTACGGCCGGAAACTCCGAGACATCAACCACGGTACTGTGAAGCATCTTAAAAATACGTACGTATTCATCCTTATATGTGTCAAATGCAGCCGGATCGTCATTTATAGTCCCTGACAGAGATCTTGCGTTCAATAGTTCAAAGACGGATCCATACCGTTCGCCTATCTTTACCACAGCAAAAGTTATTGCCGTCGGAAGTCCATATAAAAGAGAATTCTGTGCAAGATCTCTTTCATTCTGAACATATGACAGAGGAACCCCCTCCTTAAACACTTTGACAACCTGTTCTTCACTGAGCTTGTATACTTCGCCGTTTGCACCCTTTCCTATCAGCTCACATCCGTCTATGGATATGGTCTTTATTTGCTTATGAACATCAAAAAGCCTTGTAAATCCGGTATCCTCCAAAATATCCATAAAAGATGCATCAACATTTATAAGGACCGGTTTCTCTTTCTCGGATTTAGAAAGGTTCAGCAAAACCCGAAGACCTGCACTGGATATATAACCAAGATCCAGTGTATCGATGACAACCCTGCCCTCCGGATACTTTTCCCTGATTTTTATAAGATCATCCGACAGTTCCCCGGCATTTTCCGCATTGATCTTGCCCGCGAGCGAAATCAACAGACCATTCTTATCGTAGTTTATAAAATTGAGCATAATGGTTCCTCCTCAGATCAACTGCATCAGCTTCCTGTATTTTGTCAGTTTCGGGAAAATCGTAAATCGCGAGATCCACACCACCTTTCTGCCTATGACCTCGCCTCCTTTGTTATTGATCCTTTTTGCCGCGCATATACGCAGACCCGTAATGGCTTCACAACATTTTTCATAAAGTTCTATCCTGTCTTCACTATCCTGTCCGAGATACTCCCTTATAAAAATATCCCATATTCTTTTTGTCGTTTCAATATCAAGATTTGCAGTCTGTGTATCTCCGTATTTTTTTATATTACGTGGCAGGATCACCAGTCCCATATATGCGCTTGCTATATCAAATATAGGATGGCCTCTGCTTATATCTGCCATATCGATAAACACCAGTTCATTTCCCTTCATCATCAGATTTCCCGGATGAAAATCGGTATGCAGCAGCGTATCCCTGTCCGGTATCGAATCAACAAGATCATGAAGTTTCTTTATTTCACGTTTTGTATAGAGTCTTTCAACGGCTTTCACCCGTTCATGCATTGTGATCTTATAATCATCACATTCCGAGCTTTCATCTTTTATCGCATGGAGATTTTTAGCTGTCTTTGCAAGTTCTCTGGCATAATGATCGACCTCATCACGATGGTTGATAAGATACTGTGTAAGAGTACATGTAGGTATGTATTCAAACATAAGTCCAAGTCTGTCGTGATAACTGTAAATGTCGTAAACTCCTGCCGTCCTGATACCCTCCGAGATCGCAAGCTTAGCCAGTTTCTGCTCTCTGAGCACATCCGATTCGGGGACATAGTCAAAATACAGCTTGAGAACCCTGTCTTCTGACATCTTATATACTTCGCAGTGAGCTCCTCTCCCTACAAGCTTTTTCCCTTCAATATCAATGGTTTCGTACAATCCGTTCCCTCCTCTATTTCACATCAGTGTAAAGCGGCACTTTTGTACAGTTCCGCGTATTTCCCACTTCTTCGGAGCAGTTCATAATGCGTTCCCACTTCTTTTATATCTCCGTTTTCCATGTATATGATCATATCGGCATTTCTTATCGTAAAGAGACGGTGTGCGATAACATAGCACGTTCTGCCTTCCATAAGTTTAGTCATTGCCTCGGTTATGATAAGTTCCGTTCTTGTATCAACCTGTGATGTTGCTTCATCAAGTATCAGTATCGGCGGGTCTGCAAGCATTGCCCTTGCTATTGATAAAAGCTGTTTCTCTCCCGCAGAAATACCGCTTCTTTCTTCGCTTATCACTGTTTCATATCCCTCCGGAAGTCTTGAGATAAACGGATCACATCCCGCAAGTTCTGCAGCCCTGACTATCTCCTCCCTTGATGCATCCGGTTTTGCATAGGCTATGTTTTCCGCGATCGTTCCGGTAAATATCCAACTGTCCTGCAATACTATCCCATATGCCTGTCTCAGCGAATCCCGCGAATACTTTGATATATCCTTTCCGTCAAGAAGTATCCGTCCACCCTGTATCTCATAAAATCTGAGCATCAGATTGATAAGGGTCGTCTTTCCCGCACCGGTCGGTCCTACTATGGCTACGGTCTTTCCGGCTCCCGTTTCAAAGCTGACGTTTTCCATCAGTATCCTGTCAGGCAGGTAACCGAACTTAACATTGGAAAAAACGACACTCCCCTTTATAGAGTTAATATCCGTTTTCTCCTTACCGGATTCATCTGCCTCATCCTCCTCGTCGAGCAGTTCGTATATCCTCTCTGCCGCAACAAATCCCGTCTGGATACTGTTTACAGCCGCCGAAAGCGCTGTGAGCGGAGAAAGCACCATATTTCCGTACAGCAGGAAGGCCTGAAAATCACCGAGCGTGATGGTTCCTTTTATAAGAAACATACCACCTATGACGCATTCCAGAATGTAAGCCACGTTACTTGTTATAACAGAAGCCGGCATTATAAACCC
>ONTX01000448.1 GCA_900320825.1 uncultured Lachnospiraceae bacterium
GGATAGAGCACACGCCTCCTAAGCGTGGGGTCGGAGGTTCGAATCCTCTCGTGGACGCTTTGAGGAGCCGGTCAGGGCTCCTCTTTGCATATCAGGCGATCTTTGATCATATCCAGCCGCCTTTTATCCGTAAGAGAATAGTGAGTCTCGTTTGTTTGAACCTCATGTCCCAGAATCAATGCTCTGTCCGATGCACTGAATCCCAATTCTATCAACCTTGAATTAAAAGCGATTCTAAAAGCATGATTGTTTTTGGGTAAAGTGCCAAGCCGCTTACAACGTCTTCTTAGATTATACTCATATGAGTCTTTTGAGATCATGGAACTACTATTTCTCTCATGAAATAAGTATTCCGATTCACCTTCAATTTTATTCGCATAATCTAATACAACTCTACATTCCTGTGTTATGGGAATATAACGGCCATCATGTGGATGTAAGCGCTCATCCTTTGTATAGGGCACTTCAAAAAAGAACTCTTTGCCCGATATTTCACTCTTACCCCGGATTTGCTGCCTGTGAACATGGATATAATCGTCTCCTATATCGCTTTTGTGTAAAGCGGCAAGTTCACCAGCCCTCATTCCTGTTTCTATTGCGAGCAGAGTCATAATTGCCCGAGGTCTATTGATCTCTTGCAAAACATCCTGTTTAATAAGCAACAACTCTTCCTTACAAAACTCTTTTTGTTCATTGCTTTTTTGAGTACAATCGCATTGCCTTAAATAATCCCCAATGGAAATGTACTTGACGGGGTTATCATAACAAAGCTTCCGTTTAATGCCAAATTCAAAAACCTGACCCAATAGCTGAACAAGCTTCTTAAAAGCAGTTTCCTTCGGGTTTTTTGGAAGATAATATTTAATGAGCCATTTTCTGATATCTTCATCCGTAACATCGGATATCAGCTTTTGCTTTATCTCATCGCTTATAAAACCAAAGTACCGGATATCTTCGCTGATTGTATTAGGATTGCGTCCAAGACAATCCCTTTTGTAATCAACCAACAGGTTAAAGACATCCTCAAAGGTTTTTGTCCTGTTATCCAAGGCCACATAATAATTGAAAAGTGCTTCGTAGATTTCGTCTTCTGTTTTCTTAATTATCTCCTTTCTCTCTGGTCCAATATAAGTTTTCCATTTGTTTTTTTTGTATCCCGTAGCATTAGTCATTTGGGATATGGATCGTGTATGTCGTTTCTTGACATACTCTTTCTTTGCCGCTGAAATCATGTTTTCAAATCCGGCGGTTTCAGAATCACGACCAAATAATAACATGTACTCAGCATAAGTTAAAGATGATTTTGAAGATAAACTCTTATGAAATTGTGTGGATGATAGTCTGCTATCCAAATTAAACACCCTGTCACTTTTGTGACAGGGTGAAAAAAAATAACCCAAATAGTCACAAAAGTACTCTTTCGTGAAAATTTGGATTGGCAATGATTATAACCGCTCAGCCGAATTCCATAAGCAAGCTGCTATCGTTTAGATTTTCATCAAATCTTATCAACCACTGGTCTTTGAAAAGATGTTAGTTGACCGACCTTTCAACACTATTATATCAATATATGTAGATTTTGCAATACCTACTTGGAAATCCTACTCGGAAATCATATCTGAAATAATATGCGGAGTGATAAATATAAGGCACGTAGGAACACATCCTGCATGCCTTATTTTTATAAATAAAAGATATATTAAAGATTTAATCCAGCCTTTAAGTGGGGCTCATGGTTAAACTCTTTTGTCGTTGTTGAAATATTCCTGCGAAGCTTCTCAGCCTGGTCTCTGGTGGAGATTCCGCCCTGGAAAGTCTGATATTTTCCTTCGCTATCCTTAAATGCAATTCTGAACTTTCCACGCTCCTTGTCATCTGGGATGACGCGGTACTGGTGAGACTGGTTATTCTCCACCTCTTTGAACATAGATGAGATTCCGTCTGCCACGTTTTTATCGGGATAAGGATGAATGGTCTGATCCTGTGATACATCATATCCGAAGAATGACATGAGCTTCGCTCCCGCACGATGGGATATATCATGGAATGTCTGCTTCCATTCCTGTACGGTCTCATTCAGTTTATTAACCTGTTCTTTAAGAGATTCAATCAGTCTGTCCTTTGCAGCAAGCTCTTCACGTAAGGACTGGTTTTCTGCCATCACCTTGCTGTAAGCCGGAATATTTGGAGCACCCGTCAGACGTGAGAGGCGTTCATTATATATCCTCTCTTTGTTATCCGCGGATTCCTTTTTTGCGATATATTCAGTCTTCATTCTCTCTGCTTCTGTGATCGCGGCTTTCATGTCAGCTTCCTTTTTCTGCATGTTACCCATTTGCTGTTTTGCTGTGACAAGCTGCTGGGTTGCTGCCGCAACCTCAGCTTTCTTCATTGTCAGACTGGATTCCACATTGGAAAGCTCATTACGCTTGCTGATGAGAGCATCGGATGCGGAGGCAGTTTCTCCCTTAATGTTTGAAAGAGCGTCTTCATGTGCTTTGATCTGCATCACATACTCGGCTTTCTTTTCTTCGGAGGCAGCATTGATCATGTCCATATTCTGCCTTGCAATGACAAGCTGCTGGTCGGCAGCTGTTATTGCAGCCTCCTTTTCCGAAAGCTCAGAAGATGCATCGGACAGTGCGGAACGCTTGATGGAAAGCTCTAATGATACATTTTCGGATTCCACTTCCAGGCTTGAAAGCTTCTGTTCCTGTTCTTTTATCTTCTCCTGTTTGAAGATATATGCTTCCACTCCATGTTCTTCCGGATGAAGCTTCCGCTCTTCCTTCTCTTCTTCCGAGAGCATGTCGTATGTACGACAATCCTCTACGTCATATCCCTTCTCACGCATGAGACGGGCATAATTCTTATTGATGTGAGTGAAGAATTTAAGATTAAATTCACCCTTTGCGTTCATCGTGGCGATACCGTTCTTGTCCTCGGACGTGAGCATTATGAGGCTGTGATTATGGGCTGACAATCCTCCAAATTCATCATGATGCTGGACGGATTCTATCATCCTCCAATTAGGATTCCATTCATGGATCAGCTGCTTCATCGTATCATGGCTGTCGGACAGATACCGTTTCTTTTCTTCGTATGAGAGAGTCTGCATAAATTCTATAGGCGGCTTCTCTACAATCTCTATTACCGAGACCGCATCCTGACGAAGAGCCCTCAGTCCATTTTCTTTTCTTTCTGTATTGATCCTGTTAACTTCTTCTTGAACCATCTCAGGGACATCGTCGGACGTGGATCCTTCCATCCATACATTGTTTTGAGTAAGGTCTTTATCTATTGTCGTGTCTCTTCCGTAGCGGTCATCGTTCATTTCCTTCCATGCTGATTCTACGCTGCAGGTCTTCGATTTCTTTCCTGTTCTTTTGTTCTGCTGCTGTGATGGATTAAGAGAGCATTTCATGCAAGGGATTCCTACCTTAAAAGCCATATAAATAATCTCCTTTCATCCTTTATATATTTAAAAAATGGGGAGCGTTATTCTCCCTTATGTTACTAAGTACGTGACCTCGTACTTAACTGCGTTAAGTACAAGGTCCTCTCCGAGGGCCCTGCCGGGAGCCGCTTCCGCGGGAGTCCTGCGGACAGCTCTTCCTCTTCGGCGAGGAAGCGAGCCGCATGTGCCGATAATACCGGCACATGTCATCTGCTACATCCTTCCGAGGCTGATGCTTCGGAAAGATTCGCAGATGATAAATCCCACCAAAACATATTGAGCATATGTTTACGGTGGGATTTATTGAAAGCCACGTCAAAGCTGGTCAAATTCGAGCGGTCCAAATGAAGGTTGCGCGGGTGCCGGCGCTGGAGCTGGAGCTGGAACCGGAGCCTGTGTAGGCATGTTCTGAGGAGTCTGTGCTGCACGGGATTTTGTATTTTTCTGAGATACGATCCCCCATCTTTTAAGCAGCTCATCTTTACGCTCATCTGCCTCCTGTAAAAAGTCTGCTTCCGCTCTCTGAACTCGCTTCTCTTTTGCCTGTAATGCTTTGAGCTGTTCACGTTCTTTTTCTGTCATTTTCTCTCTCATAATCAATCCTTTCTGTCGGACGCCAACAGCAGATACATGTCGGACATGTACCTGCTTAACATGTCGGCATCTGACTAACAATCCATGTCAGACATCATCAGGATAAAATCTTCGATTTTTCTCTAATATCATGTCTGACATTTTCTTATTCTGTCTGATGGTATAGTAAGGTGCTTTATCTACGAGGAACCAGTCACCTTTTGCAAAGACAAGTACCTTCTCATCTCTTTCCAAAGCCTCAATATCGGATATGTCCATGATCGGACGATACTCATCCGACTCATTAAGACCGGTAGTATCGTTGAATAAAGAAGTTGTGTTGGAATGCTTTGAGATCTTTGTCTCCCGATAATTTCCGCAACGCATGGAAAGCGAGCGTGATGTATCCGGGTTATATGATGAAAGTACAATGTTTATCTTTGCGCAGTCTGTAATTGTGATGGCGCCCTGATTGCCATAAGTGGCAATCAGCTGAGAATAACTCTGAGCTATCATCGTAATCAAGATCCCCTTACTTCGGCCGCGTGCCAGAGCATCTATCAGTGAAGGAATCTTCCCGATGCTGCCACACTCGTCGATGAGAAACCAGCAGCTTTTCTTTCCTTTTCGCGTCCATTCCGGAACTGACATAAGATAGTTGATACTCATCTCACAGATCAGCCTGAATATAGCACGGTAAGTTGTGAGAAGATGATCCGGGATGGCAATGAAAAGGAATTTGCCGTTGACTATGTCTTCTGGGCTTGCAAGTTTTGGATTCTTTTTTGAAAAAAAGTACTGTACCGTATCCAAGTCGAAGATCGCAAGTTCCTGACGAAGAGTCATTGTCACATCTTGAAAGGCATCGGAGTCCTTTCCGTCATATTCACGGATGAGACGCTTGATCTTCGGATGCTCGTCCATCTCCTCATCGGCAAGTATCCCTGCTATAAGATCTTCGGTTGAAGCATCAAGCACATTGCGGACGGATTCACCGAATGATAGACCGAGGCGGAAACCATAGATAAGAAACGCTGTTAGAATGTTCTGCGCGCTCTGATAAAAAAATGAGTTATCCCCGCCGGGGTTTTCGATGATAGTCCTGGCGACCATTGAGAACCTGGTGATGAGCTCATCATCTGAACTATTCTCGCTA
>ONTX01000446.1 GCA_900320825.1 uncultured Lachnospiraceae bacterium
ATCTCGAAAGTGAGCTGTATGGTAGCAACCGACTGTTTATTGAGACGTGTATTAACACCGAGAAGGGAAATGTTCTTCTCGGTAAAGATTCTGGTGATATCCGCAAGCAGACCGCTTCTGTCATTTGCAAAGATCCTGATCTCGACTTCATAATTGCCCGAACCTGATTTGAGAGACTCGGGATCCCATGTGGCTTCAATCAGCCTCGCTCTTTCATCCGCAGGGAGTGAAAGAACATTTATACAGTCGGTTCTGTGCACGGAAATACCTCTTCCCCTGGTGACAAATCCGACGATCTCATCACCGGGAACAGGTGAACAGCATTTGGAATATCTGACGGAAAGATCGTGGATACCTTTTACCACTATTCCGCCTTCATTGGAATTACTGTGTCTTGCTGCAGAATTCTGATTGGCCTCGGCAACCTGTGCCATGACCTCTTCATTGGAAAGTATTGTGGGATGATCCTTTTCATACAAAAATTCAAGTCTTCCCAGGATCTGGCCTTCTTTGAGTGCACCTCTTCCAACCGCGGCAAGAACCGAATCCCAATCCTGATAACAGTACTTATTGGCAATGTCCTGCTGGTAATCGGGAGTCATCATGGAATATATATCTATTCCGCGGGCCTTGGCCTGAGCCAGGAGCATTTCCTTTCCCTTGGCGATATTGTCATCCTTGGTAATACTCTTAAACCACTGGTTTATCTTATTTTTGGCCTGGGTGCTCTTTACAATATTGAGCCAGTCCGCACTGGGGCCTTTGATATTACCACTTGTTATTATCTCTATACGATCGCCGTTCTTGATCCTGTAATCAATGGGAACGAGTTTTCCGTTTACCCTTGCTCCCACCATCCTGTTTCCTACGGCGGAATGGATAGCATATGCAAAATCGATGGGACAAGAACCGGAAGGAAGATTCTTGACTTCTCCGGAGGGTGTAAAACAGTATACGGAATCCGAGAACAGATCAAGGTCATTTTTAAGCAGGTTCATGAATTCCCTGTTATCGGTCATATCCTGCTGCCACTCGAGGATCTGCCTGAGCCAGGTAAGTTTTTCCTCTTCTCCCGTCTCGGGATTTTTACCGTCGGATGCTTCCTTATACTTCCAATGGGCTGCGATACCGTATTCAGCCGCCTTATGCATTTCGAAAGTTCTGATCTGTATCTCAAAAGGCTGTCCGTCATGACCTATCAGAGTTGTATGCAGTGACTGATACATGTTCTCCTTGGGCATTGCGATATAGTCTTTGAATCTTCCGGGAATGGGCTTATAGTTTTCATGGATCACACCAAGAGCCGCATAACAGTCCATTACAGAATCCACGATTATCCTTACGGCAAAAAGATCATATATCTGATCCAGGGTCTTATTCTGATTCTTCATCTTCTTATAGATGGAGAAAAAGTGCTTAACCCTGCCGTTTACCTTACATTTGATGCCGGCTTCGTCAATATAGCCTTTGACCTCTCTTGCTATGGATTCGATATATGCTTCACGCTCTGCCTTTTTCTCGGCAATGGCATTCTTGAGTTCGTTATAAGCTTCGGGTTCGAGATATTTTAAAGACAGATCATCGAGTTCAACCTTGATACGGCTGATACCGAGTCTCTGCGCTATTGGACAGTAAATATCCAGAGTCTCCCTTGCGATACGGACCTGGCTCTCGGGAGGCTGGTACTGAAGGGTACGCATATTGTGAAGACGGTCCGCAAGTTTTATCAGTATTACCCTGATATCACGGGCCATGGCATAGAACATCTTACGAAGGTTTTCGGCCTGTATCTCCAGTTTTTCATCGGAAGTGCCGGCAACCCTTGTAAGAGGCAGATTTTCAAGTTTTGTAACTCCGGAAACAAGCAGAGTCACTTCATCGCCGAACTCCTGCCTGAGCATCATCTCAGAAACATCAGTATCTTCAAGCACATCATGAAGAAGTCCGGCTGCAATGGTTTCCTTATCCATTTCCAGTTCGGAAAGGATTATTGCAACATTTAACGGATGAATGATATAAGGCTCTCCTGACTTACGAACCTGCCCTTCATGAGCACGGTCGGCAAGTTTGAAAGCCTTCTCTATCATGGTAACATCATCACTGGGATGATATTTGAGCACATTAGCAGAAAGCTCCTTGTAAAGGAGCTCCGGATCGGTGAAATCTACATTTTGACATATGCCGCCTCTTTCGGAGATGGCACAATCCGTTATGTCATTGATACTCTTCATTGATTCTTAATCCGTTAAGCTAACGTTTATTTTTTTCCCCGGCGGGAAGCGCCGGGGATAATAACCAGTCAAAAAACCAACAGTTTATTTTCCGGGATAGATGATGCAGGAATCAAGTCTGTATCCGTTTATCATTTCCCTGCCCTTAAGACCCGCAAGCTCCATGACAACGCTTATTCCGACAACTTCACCGCCCAGACCTTCTATCATCTCGATCATTGCCTTGGTGGTTCCGCCGGTTGCTATAAGGTCATCTACTATAAGAACTTTCTGTCCGGGCTTTATTGAATCCTTATGCATCTCGATGGTTGCAGTGCCATATTCGAGATCATAAGTCTTTTCAACGGTTTCCCTGGGGAGCTTTCCCTTTTTTCTGATAAGGACGAAGGGCTTGTGAAGATTATATGCAAT
>ONTX01000445.1 GCA_900320825.1 uncultured Lachnospiraceae bacterium
AAGAGCTGCAAATACGGGGCTTTCATCTTTTTTTACGGTGTATTTTCCGGCATAGGAAAGGGCCTTTTTGAAAATACATAAACCGCACACCGCAAAGCTGATACCGGAAATAACAACCATGGCGTTGCCGGTAAAGTCAAGGAACTCTCCTTCCTTGGTAACGATCAGGGCATCCCTTGCAGCATCGGGAAGGGTCTGCGCAAGAGTCATGGTCAGTATCACAAGCAGAGACTGCACGCAGAATCTGAGGAGAAGAAAGATCACAAAGATCAGGAGAACTCTTCCGATTATCCTGTTGTCAGCACGGGCGGGAGCTGCCTGGGAAGCATTCCCGCTATCAGAACGAATTGATCTCGTCTCCTGAGTCATCGGTATTCTCCAAAGCAATTATTTTCAGATCGTATTCAACGGATTCGGAGGCTTTCACGTGGCACACATCGCCTACACGTCTGCCCAGAAGTGCCTTACCCACCGGAGATTCGTTGGTAATAAGACCGCTTAAGGAATCGGCTCTTACGGTGGTGACTATCTTGAACTTGCGAACATCTCCTCTTCCCACAAATTCAACGGTGACCGTATTGTTGAGTCCCACTACATCCTCTTCGGATGAATCGTCTATGATCTCCGCGGTCTTTATCATATTTTCAAGGTATGTGATGCGGGAATTGTTCTGCCTGTTGAACTTCTTGGCGGCATAGTACTCGAAATTCTCCGATCTGTCGCCCTGGGCCGCAGCTTCTCTTACATCCTCAACTGCCTTGGGACGGACCACGAGTTTTCTGTACTCGATCTCCTCCTGCATTTTTTTGATATCGGATTTTGTTAATTTATCATGCATTATCTTTTTACCATTGCCAGTGAAATAAGTGTAATAAGTATCTGAAGGATCAGAAATCTGTTGACCACCTGGGTATTGGACCATCCGTGTTTTTTTCTGAACTGGTCATGAAGAGGCGTCCTGACCCTGCTCATAAAGTTTTTAACCTTAAAGACTCTGATAACGGTGAGCTTTACAAGGCCAAGACCTCCGTCAAACATGATGATCAGGCAGAGCAGGATGTACATGAACGGAGCGCCGGACAAAAGAATCGCTATGGCAAGAAATACACCGATGGCTCTGGAGCCCGCATCTCCCATGAGAACCCTTGAAGGAGTCGAATTGTACCAAAGATACGCAAGGAGCGCCATTATCATAAACAGGACGTTTGCTCCCATTTCTATGCTTTTTCCCAGTATCATGGCAAGAGCATAGATGGACATGGTGCTTGCAATGGACATTCCGCAGCAAAGGCCGTCAACACCGTCGCAGCAGTTGGTGACATTGATGCTTCCCCAGGTAAGAGCCACGATCAGTAGGGAAAAGATGACTCTGGGAAGGGTTATATCCACACCCACAAGTGCCAGGTGGATGGTCATTCCGTGATAATGGGTATATGCATAGGCAAGGACCAGGGCAACGCCCAGATCAAGGATTCCCTTTTTAAGTTCGCCCCAGGGCTTTTCCGCCGAATCGTCCATATAGCCCGTGAGCATACAGAGATTGATAACAAGAAGGTAGATGATATATTCAAGCTTTATCCTGCCGAAGATCAGTGAGACCAAGGTGAAGACAAGTATGAAGATGATACCTGCTCCCCTGTGTTTTCCTACGGATTTTTGTCCGTCAACGGCAAATTCCCTCCCCCCGTCGGTAGGCAGGAACCTTTCAAAGAGCTTGATGCCTATGAAGGTAAGAAAAAACGAAAGAAGCGCCCCCGCCATAACGATGGTGTTTTTTATCTCATAACTGGTGAAAAGTTCGTAAAGCATACGCACCTCATTATTTTAAAAAACCCCTGCAGCCTTGGCCCGCAGGGGAGAAACATGGGACCAACAGGGTTCGAACCTGTGACCTCCCGCACGTCAAGCGGACGCTCATCCCAGCTGAGCTATGATCCCATATGATGCTTGCGGAAAGGTGTTTCCTGCCCGTTTCACACAAGAGATATTATACCTTTTAAGGCCTTTTCTTGCAAGAAA